>NZ_JAVRCC020000007.1:0-239844 GCF_034530975.2 Nostoc sp. DedQUE07
TGGGCATTGGGCATTGGGCATTGGGCATTGGGCATTGGGCATTGGGCATTGGGCACTTGTACTGAGCGAAGTCGAAGTATTGGTCATTGGTCATTAGCAAATAATTAACAGTAAATATTGGTTGACTCTAGACAAATGACAAATGACAAATGACAAATGACAAATGACAAATGACAAATGACAAAAAACTAGTTAAATTGCATCTACCTTGAAAGCATTTAATACATTTAATGCCGAACTGCGGCGTAACCTGCTGATTTTATTTACGGCAGGTTTATTATTCTGGTCAAGTATGTCTTCGCTTTTACCAACTCTACCGCTTTACATCGATGATGTGGGCGCAAGCAAGCAAGAAATTGGGATTGTCATGGGCAGTTTCGCCATTGGTTTATTGCTCTCTCGCCCAATGCTGGGACGGTTAGCCGATGAACGCGATCGCAAAATTGTCTTGTTGATTGGTACGATCGTAGCTGCGATCGCACCCTTTGGTTACTTGGCAACCCGATCTATTGGGTTATTAATCTTGGTGCGGATTTTTCACGGCATTAGTGTTGCCGCTTTTACCACTGGCTACAGTGCCTTAGTCGCAGATTTAGCTCCCACTGAAACTCGTGGTGAAATCATTGGTTACATGACCCTAGCAACTCCCATTGGTTTAGCAATTGGCCCTGCCTTAGGAGGGTATTTAGAAGCTACAAGTGGTTACGGGATATTATTTCTGTTATCTGCTGAATTGGGTTTTGTCGCCTTCTTAGGGATTTTACAAGTTACGAATCCGCCAGTGCAAACGCAGGAGCAGACAGAGGGAGAAGCTCGCAACTTTTGGCAAATTTTGGTCAGTCCACGGGTGAGAGTTCCAACTTTAGTTATGTTGCTGGTTGGTTTGTCCCTTGGTGCTGTACATACTTTTGTGTCGTTGTTCCTCAAATCCACTGAAGTGGACTTCAATGGCGGACTGTTTTTTACAGCTGCGGCGATTTCTAGTTTTAGTATTAGGATATTTGCTGGTAAGGCAAGCGATCGCTTAGGGCGGGGTTTGTTTATTACCTTTGGGATTTTTTGCTACGTTTTAGCGTTAATACTGCTGTGGCAGGCTTACAGCCCGATCGTTTTCTTACTGGCTGCGATCGCTGAAGGTGCTGGTGGTGGTACACTGTTCTCGATGATGGTTACTATGATGGCAGATCGCTCCCTGCCGCAAGAACGGGGGAAAATTTTTGCTATCTGCATAGCTGGACTTGATTTGGGAATTGCGATCGCTGCTCCTCTTTTGGGCATTATCGCAGAACTTGTAGGCTACCGCGATATGTTTGGCTACGGTGCTGCAATTACTTCTCTAGCACTTATCCTCTTCCTCACCCATTCAAGCAAAAACCTATCCAACTCACTGCGCTTTGCACTAGGTCTAGCTCCAGATGCCTACGCCTTGAAAAACTTAAAAGTTAGGAGTGATGAAATTTAATTCCTCACTCCTAACTTTCAACTCTTAACTTCTTAAAAACGGGCGAGGAGGGATTCGAACCCCCGACACCGTGGTCCGTAGCCACGTGCTCTAGTCCACTGAGCTACACGCCCTCACCGACAATCTATATTAACACGTTCTAACCAAATGGCGCAAGATAATTTTCTATCTAATTTTGCCAACTTAACTCATCTAGATCCCCAAGGACAGGCACAAATGGTAGATGTGTCTGATAAAGCACCTACCATTCGCCAAGCAGTAGCAGCTGCTCAGGTGCGGATGCTGCCAGCCACCTTCGCTGCCATTCAAGCCGGAAATGTGCCAAAAGGGGATGTGTTGGCAACTGCAAGATTGGCTGGAATTATGGCAGCCAAGCAAACAGCCACTTTAATTCCTCTGTGTCATCCGTTGCCTTTGCAAAAAATCGCAGTCGAAATCACACCCGATCCCCAACTACCGGGTTATCAAATTCAAGCCACAGTCAAAACCAAAGCTGAAACCGGTGTAGAGATGGAAGCCTTAACTGCCGTTTCTGTCGCTGCTTTGACTTTATACGATATGGCAAAAGCTTTAGAAAAGTCGATTCAAATTGAATCAATTCGTTTAATAAGTAAGAGTGGCGGTAAATCAGGAGATTATTCGCCGGCAGAGCAATAAGCTAGCTATTGGGCATTGGGTATGGGGCATAAGGAAAAAATCTATACTACTACTTCTCCTCTGCTCCTCTGCTCCCCTGCTCCCCAGTCACGGCAGATTGTCAGGATCAATGCCGAGATTACGCAAATATGCTGCTAACTGTTCAGCGCGTTGGCGTTCTTGTTGGGCGCGTTGACGTTCTTGTTCAGCGCGTTGGCGTTCTTGTTCTACCAAT
Source organism: Nostoc sp. DedQUE07 (assembly GCF_034530975.2). Lineage (NCBI taxonomy): Bacteria > Bacillati > Cyanobacteriota > Cyanophyceae > Nostocales > Nostocaceae > Nostoc > Nostoc sp. DedQUE07. Next base: position 2,334 of record NZ_JAVRCC020000007.1, read on the forward strand.
AACTCAGCCTGTTCAGCCCGTTGATTGAGTTCCAGGGAATTTAAAAATCTCTGTCCATCTGGACGGTAAATTACTAACTCTCCAAGCCCCGTTTGAAATCTAATTCCTAAGCGGGGACTGATCCAACCATCCATTTGCCATAGCTTATTCAAATGGTTGTTTTGCCGCAACCAGCCATCTAGTTGAAAACTTTCAGGGTCGTATAAATAGTATTCTTCAACACCATAGGTATCGTAAAATTCCAGCTTGCGCTCCATCTCCTTGGTATCATTACTATAAGAAAGAATCTCAAAGACTACTTGTGGTGGAATATTATCTTCTTGCCACTGGCGATAGGAACGACGTTTACCCTTTGATCTACCGAAGACAACCATCACATCAGGTGCAGTCGGTGTAATCAGCCGAGAACGGACTGGATACCAGAGCAAATCTCCTGCAATCAAAACATTGTCATTATTAGCAAACAGAATCTCTAAATTCTCCTTAATCAAGACAATCCAACGATATTGCTCTGTATTGTCTGCCATTGGTTTGCCGTCGCTATCTGGATAGAGGAGATCGGGGTCTATTTGCTCAAAGATCGTCATCGGATTTAACCCAGTGGCTCTTGACTTCCAATTCAATTATGACTGCTTCTAGAAGTCTAATAGCAACGACTGCACTAAAAACCTTAGAATGAGTAGGGTGTATTTAAATCTGTAACAAATATTTATGCCTCCTCGTTGGCCTCGCAAACCCGATCGCAAAGACCCTGATTACCGCAAGATCGATGACCGGATGAATTTTGCTATCCATGTGGCGATTGCTGCTTGTATTAATTCCGGGTTGTGGTTTTTCCACATTTTGAAAGACACTACCTGGGAGTGGCTGCCTTTGGTAACGTTAAGTTGGACGGGAATAGTGTTAGCACATCTGATTTATATTAGTGCGATCGCTAACTACACCGAAACTCCACCAAAATCCACCTGAAGATGGATTACTCATGCTAGGGCGATTGTAACTTCTGGTAGTAGGATTAGCCTGTTAATTGAGCCATAATATAAAAAAGCCTGAGATTTCGCACTTTTTCTTAATGTAGGGTTATTTTTATGGCTAAGACTAACACCACAGAACTACTAGAAGCCCTAGCAGCTGAAATTGGCGAAAACGTCTACATAGATGTTGCCAAATGGCATCTTTATTTATCTAATGCCAAACTGCATACAGTTGTTGCCGAGCAACTGTATCCCTTAATTACTTCCAACGCTGTCAATGAAGACCGAGTTTTACAAGTCTTGGGAGCGATTCCAGTAAAAATTGGCGGCGGGAAACGTGAAGTTCCTTTAATCGATTTACTACCCCTACAATGCCAGGTAACATTAGTTGATATTTTGGAAAAATATCAACGCGATTTTTAATAGATAAAACAAACTTATCTTGGCTAGACAATTTTGTTAATCAGCATTTCCTGATTCGAGTTTCTCTTGTGAATGAGGAAGATGTTTGCAGTATGAATTTTATAAATATTAACTCTACAGATACACATAGATGAATCTCGTGTAATTTCTGTGTGGTCTGATAAAAATTTCCTTTAACAATTAAGGAATCTCCGCGTTCAAAATCAGTTTAGATTTGAGCGAGTTTATGTTGAGACTCGCTTTGAACTTTCATGCAAACTCATTGAGGCAATTTCTATGCTTTTACAAGTCAAAGATAGTGGCGAATTGGTAAAAATTGTTGAAATTCAGGAATTAATTGACCCGAATAATGATGTTGTTCGCGCAAAAGACCAAGAAGGTCAAGAAGAACAGCAACCTGAAAGCTTTAAAAAAGAAAATCTCGTTTTTCCTTCAGGTGAAGTTTTACCACGCTGTTGGTTAGATGCTGACTATAGACACGACAACGGTTAATGATTTTAAAATCAGGTAACTACTAAATAATAGGGTAGCACTGCTGTGCTACCCTATTATGTGTAAGATTATGACGCAGCTTTTTCTCCTGCCGTCACTCCTTCATTCTGCTGAAACTTCGGGAAAAATGTCTTAGTAATCCACTCAGTCAAGATGTGAGACAGTAACCCCAAAGGCCCAGCAAACAAAGATAAAGCTAGAGAGTGAATTGTCCAAACACCTGTTTTCTGTCCTTCCCAATAAATCCAGCGACCGACAAATAAATCCATCACTAAAAAATGAATCCAACCTGTTGCCGCAGCTGTTTCGTCTGCAAAAAATCGTGCAATATCAGCTAATTGAGGATTCGATAAAGCTTGAGCATTTTCTGGCGTAATGCTGTTGATAAACAAATACAAATATGCCCCAGCTAACAGCACAAAGGGTAAATATGATGACATTATCTGCCGTGTAATTTTCCAGTTAGGCAATAAAATCATCAATGCCCAAAATGGCAATACGAAAAGATTGGCAATATTAAATAGTTGAGAAATCGTCATATTTGTCTAAAGTGATGAGTTAGCAATTTGAAGTTATTATTGCTTTCGTTTTGAATTAACTTCAAGAGATAGATTCCCGACTTTTCAAAGAAGTCAGGAATCAGGGTATACTTATAAAGCTACAAGCTGTGATTCAATTTCTGAAGAATTCAAATCACGCCCGATGAAAACTAACCGCGTTTGCCTAGCTTCTTCTGGTTTCCAGGGGCGATCGTAAAATTTATCAAATCGGGTTCCCACGCCTTGCATTACTAAGCGCATGGATTTATTAGGTACTGCGACAAAGCCTTTAATCCGGTAAATTTCTTGTTGTTGTACCAATGTTTGCAACTGCTGTTGCAGCTTTTCGGGGTCAAAGGTACGATCCAAAATTAAATTAGCTGAAGTAATTTCTTCATCGTGATTGTGGTCTTCTTCAGTATCATGATGACTAGGACGAGAATCTAAATTGTCTTCGACTGCGGCTTGGAATCCTAATAATATAGATGCGTCTAATTGAGAACGATCGCTCTCGACAATTTTCACCACTCTGGGCAACTCTTGCTTAATCAATTCTTCAACTCTGGCTTTTGTCTCGGCATCTACCAAGTCAATTTTATTCAACACCACCAAGTCTGCACAAGCAAGTTGGTCTTCAAACAGTTCTTGCAAAGGTGTTTCGTGTTCTAGATTATCATCTGCTTGTCGCTGGGCTGCGATCGCATCTGGATCGCTAGCAAATGTCCCGGCTGCAACCGCCGCACAATCTACCACGGTAATCACTGCATCTACAGTGGCGGCGTTACGAATTTCTTGCCAGCGAAAAGCCTTCACCAGTGGTTTTGGTAAAGCTAAACCAGAAGTTTCAATCAAAATGCAGTCGATGCTATCTCGTCGCTTGATTAACTCTTGCATCGTCGGGTAAAACTCTTCCTGCACAGTGCAGCATAAGCAACCGTTAGTTAATTCAAAGATATTAGTGTCGCCCTCACCATCTTCGGGGCAAATTTGACAAGATTTTAACAATTCGCCATCAATACCGAGTTCGCCAAATTCATTGACTAAAACGGCAATACGCCGTCCTTCGTTGTTTTGTAGCAGGTGGCGAATTAGGCTGGTTTTTCCACTACCTAAGAAGCCTGTAATCACTGTGACAGGAATTTTCGTTGCCATATTTTTGCCTGATTTACTCAGTATGAGAAGTTTTACGGGTTACAAACTTAAATACTGAGATTAAGCTTGGTTTGAAGATTGACTTAGTTATTTTAAGCTGAAAGTCTATGGTAAGCCGGAAAATATTCCCGTTATTGTTGAGTTTAGGCTTGGCTTTAATTCCTGAAATCAGTGTTGCACAAACGGTAGAGGAGTTGAAACAAAAAGCAACATCTGCCGAATAAGTGAAAAATTATGAAGAACCCGCTAATATTTGGCGGAGTTTGATTGAACGGGATGACAAATCAATAAATTTAGGGACTCCAAGAAATAAATTATCCAATTTCACTGAGTCAAAATGATTTTTTCTCCCCCTGCTCCCTGCCCCCCTGCCGTCAAAGCGATGGGATATTTTTTTATTTGGAAGTCTCTTATCAGGGGTAAAGCATTCTGGTAAATGTTAATTCTGAAAGCTTCACCCCAGTAGAAAATGCTGCAATTACAACCAAGGATGGCGCGGGGGATAGACGCCGTTGAGGAAGTAGTTACCAACAGCGTAGTATTTCCAACGGACGGGATCGTGCAGTGTGTGAGCACGAGCATTTCGCCAGTGGCGATTGTAGTTGAATTCTTCTAATGTGGATTTAGTACCTGCTAGTTCAAACAGTTTGTTGGTAGCTAGTAGTGATGCTTCGGTGGCTAAGGCTTTGGCTTCGGCAACTGCAATTGATGCTTCAACTACCTTGGGTTCTTCTAAGCCTGACTCGTTGGCGATGTCGATAAACTCACCTGCACGTCGCAGCAATGCTTCCGCAGCGTGAACCTGAATTTGGACATTGCCTAAGTTATAGAGCGTCAGGGGGTCTTCGTAGCCTTTTTCTAAATTGCTGTCAACCCAAGGACGAGTATGGTTGCGGACAAAGTAGATGGTGTCACGGACTGCTGCTTTAGCAATTCCCACGTCTACGGCGGCTTGGATGATTTGGGCGATCGCACCCATTGGTGTTGCCCTTTCAAAAGCCAAGTAGTGCGGAATCACGTGTTCTGCCTTAACTTTCACATTTTCAATAATCGTAGTGCCGCTAGCAGTGGTACGCTGTCCGAAGCTTGTCCAATCATCGAGTAGGGTTAATCCTTCGGCATCTCTTTCGACAAATGCCACCACTGTCTTACCATCTGGATTACTGGCAATCACGGGAACCCAATGTGCCAATAGTGCCCCAGCAGAGTAGTATTTACGTCCGTTGAGTACGAAGTCAGAGTCATCTGGTGTTAATTTTGTTTGGACATCAGTCACAGACTTAGTGCCAATTTCCGAGAAGGCGTTACCGAAGCGTTTACCTTGGAGAACCAAATCAAAGAAAAACTTCTTCTGCTCATTTGTACCATCTAACCGGACTGCTTCCACCATATAGAGATGGTTTTGGGGAATTTGACCGAGGCTAGAGTCGGCTTCGGAGATGATTTTAACTACTTCTGCGAGGGTGGCATTCGATACAAAAGCACCGCCATACTCTTTCGGGACTGTAATTCCCCACAATCCGCTCTGGGAGAACTTTTCTACTTCCTCAGCAGGTAAACGCCGATTTTGGTCGCGTTCTGAGTCTCCCTTGGCAAACTCAGCTGCTAATTCGTGAGCGATCGCGATCGCTTCTTTGTCATCTTGAATAATATGCGCCTTCTGGTCAGCATCAATTACTGATGTCATAGTAAAACTCCTTGATTGTGATTGAGTGACTCATAATCGCCACTACTATGAGACAGCCTTTGGATTTTTCTTAGTGCCGTTCAGATATAGCTGTTATCTACAACAGCTTCAATCCACAAAACCCGCTCCGACAAAGTATGTTGCTGTTAATCTACACTCCAACCAACTCATCAGCTGTCCGAGGATTAGATTTAAGTTCGCGCACAATTGGTATTACTGTCTTACCAAATGCTGGTAAATCATCTGTGTAGTGTAAGAAGCCACCAAGAATTAGATCGACTCCCGCTTCATGGAACTGGCGAATCTTTTCAGCTACTTGTTCAGCCGTACCAATCAACCCCGATCGGAAACCATCGTTATACTGCACCAAGTCTTCAAAATTGGAATTCGCCCACATTCCCTGACGTTCACGAGTTGAAGCTCCCGCCTGTTTCACTGCTTCGCCAAATCCTTTCACCGCTTCCACATCAGCTTGGGCAATAATATCGCGCAATACTTCATGCGCTTCTGCTTCCGTATCTCGCACGATGATAAAGGAATTCAAACCAAACTTAATTGTGCGTCCTTGAAGACTCGCTAATTCAGACACCTCTGCAATCTGCTCTTTCACGCCTTCTATGGTATTGCCATTCATGAAATACCAATCAGAGACGCGGCCAGCCATGCGCCGCGCTGCTTTGGAGTTACCACCTTGGAATATCTCCGGGTGAGGATTCTGATTAATTGGTCTAGGCTTCACCCAACCGCCGTTAATGCGGTAAAAGTCGCCTTTAAAGTGAAACTCATCCTCAGTCCACAAACCCTTGAGAACGCGGATAAATTCCTCTGAACGACGATAGCGTTCGTCATGATCTAACCAATGTTCACCATATATAGTGAATTCATCTTTGAACCAGCCACTAACTACATTCAAAGCAAATCGGCCGTTAGAGAGAAAATCAATACTTGCACCCATTTTGGCAACTACTCCCGGATGCCACAATCCAGGGTGAACTGCTGCAATCAATTTCAATTTCTTGGTGACAGGAGCTAGAGCCGACACGGTTGTTAATGCCTCTAATTGGTACTCAGCGCCGTAGCTAGCGATAAATCTGGCTTGTGCTAGAGCATATTCAAATCCAACTTCTTCAGCCGTCTGAGCTAGTTGAGCATTGTATTCGTAAGTCCAATCTGTGCGTTGGGGAATTTTACTCACAACTAACCCCCCGCTAACGTTGGGAATCCAGTATGCGAACTTAATATCTACCATAATTGTGCGTTTGTAATTGAAACTGCTTGGTTATTTTTCTCACTTTGCAAGTGATGTAACAAAGCCTAATTTGTCATCGCTAACAAATCAGCTAAAACTCAATCGGGCAAAATTTTAGTCAAAATCGAAAGCTTGAGAGCGGCTGAAAACTATTCTGAGTTTACAAGTAGACAATTTTCTGATGGTGGTAATATACCACAACTCGATCGTATTACCGTAGTTTTTAATTAATCGGACTCGATCGCGACAATTTTTTCGATGTCGTGACTCGATATACTTAAATTCCATTTCCGTATTCCATTTTGGAATACTGCCGACTTTTACTGAGTATTTTATTATTTTATATTTGCTGGTTATCAGCCTGATTCAGTCAGAACTCGACAAAGCATCGGTACTGATAAATGTGGTAGTGTAAACTACTAAACTAGAAAATATTTCAAAATTTGGTTGGGATTTTGAATCCAGATACTTATCTTCCCAATTCCCAATCCAATCAAAATTGAGGGGCAATCTCCCCATGCTTACTTTCACATCTCAAAAGCAGTCACAAGGCTATTGCCCCTAAATATTTTGAGCGTTGATCGCTCTTTCGCCAGAAACACCTATGAATTATCCTTCATCAGCCTATCTGAATTTATGACTCCACACACCAGACTCCGCAATCTCAACACGATTACTCAGCTGTGACGAGTTCAGTACTACCACGTGTACGACGCCGTGTAAGACTATTATACAGCATCACACCGATCGACTTGATCAAATTACCTTCCAATTCCTGGAACAGCTTCATGTTCGTGCCAAAGGCGGCGTTAGCTTCATCAACGATGCGATCGGTTGCCGCCTCGTCAAGGGGTAATTCATCCAAAGTTTGCCGATATTTGGTTTTGAATGCCTTCTCATCAGGAATTTCTGGAAACTCATAAAAGGCTGTTCCTTGTCCATCAGACAAATTCATCGCTGTTACAGCAATATTTTTGAGAATTTGTCCCCCGGATAAGTCACCTATGTAACGAGTGTATGAATGGGCAATTAACAATTCCGGTTCTGTAGCAGATATTTCTCGGATGCGCTGTACATAAGCTTCACCTGCGGGAGATAGTTTGATTTGCTCTCTCCAGTTTGCACCAAAGTAATAACTTAGGTCTTGCTCTAAGCTATGCTTGCGGTTTAGCTGAGGAAAGTTAATTTTAGAAACTATTGGGTGCTGGCGGTGCTTTTCTATTTCCTCTTCCATCGCTGAGTAGACGAAGTAGAAGTTAGCAACTAGTTTCCGGTAAGAGTTTTTTTCCACTACTCCTTTTAAAAAGCACTTGACAAAACCTACATTTTCTGCCATTGTGTGGGCTTTCTTAGTGCCTACACGTAATTTGGTTGCTAAATTGCTGCTCATGCTAAATTTCTCAACTTTAAAAAGTTTACTGCCGGAGTTTTGATTTACTAACGGCTAAAAAGGCCATTAAAACGTTACCTTAAAACTATTTGATGAGAATTTATATTAAAATTTTTTAAGCTGCAATGATTTTGTAGTTTTTTACACAGCGATAAGGCTAAGAGAACAGAATTTTAGATTTTAGATTTTGATTTTTTGTTGTTATTAGCTGAATCTTGCTTTCATTCTCAGCTTGGATGAAAAATTTTGCGATTTACCAAAAGTAATATTTATTACATACTTATTTGGTAATAGCATTATCAAGTGTGAACTAATACAGATAAAAATCAAAACGAAAATTGTCGGCATAAAAGGAATAATCAGCTAAGATGTGGAGACTTTACTAATAAAGTAAAAACCAATACTGACTTTATCAAAGATTTACAATCTTAGAAAGAAAAATTCAGTATTATTACGTAAAGATGGCTCGATCTAAAATGAATTTATAAAGAGAAAAAGCATGTCAAAATTGCTGAATAAAGTCTTAAGTGCTATTTATTTTTCAGTGTGATTGTGTGGAGTGTTTAAAAATATGGTTTCATCTATAACTCGGACATCGGGCATTTCTGGGGGTTCTACTTCTGAAGTTGAGGGATTGGGCAAAGGGATTGAGAGCAGTTTTGGACTGAATTTAATCCCATTACCAGCAAATCCCTTATTTGGCACAGATGGGATTCGCGGACGAGTCGGAGAATTACTGAATGCGCCTTTAGCATTGCAAGTTGGTTTTTGGACGGGGATTGTTTTACGTAACCATGCTGCTCAAGTAGGGCCAGTCATTCTCGGACAGGACTCTAGAAACTCCAGCGATATGCTGGCAATGGCTTTGAGTGCAGGGTTAACAGCAGCAGGGTTAGAGGTTTGGTATTTGGGATTATGTCCCACTCCTTGCGTTGCCTATCTCACCAGTATCAGTGATGCCATTGGCGGAGTGATGATTTCTGCCAGCCACAATCCTCCAGAAGACAATGGAATTAAGGTTTTTGCTGCCAATGGTGGGAAGTTGCCGCAAATCTTGCAGACAGAAATTGAAGCGGGACTGCGTGGCAAGATATCACCGATCGCCAGAGTCAGTAATTGCGGACGGCATTACTCACGTTTCGAGTTAGTGGAAGATTATAGCTCGGCGTTGAAAAAGCCCTTAAACGGTGTCTTGAATCTTCAGGGAATGAAGATTGTTTTAGACTTGGCGTGGGGAGCCGCAGTTGGGTTAGCACCATCAGTATTTACCCAAATGGGAGCGGAGGTAATCTGCTTGCATAACGAGGCAGATGGCGATCGCATTAATGTTAACTGCGGTTCCACGCACCTAGACATTTTGGCAGCAACGGTACAAGAACACAACGCCGATATCGGCTTTGGCTTCGATGGCGATGCCGATCGCGTCTTAGCAGTAGACAATACAGGCAGGCAAGTTAACGGCGATTACATTCTCTACCTGTGGGGACGACACTTACAACAAAACCAACAATTGCCAGACAACTTGATTGTATCTACAGTCATGGCCAACTTAGGCTTTGAGAAAGCTTGGCAGCAAATTGGTGGTAACTTAATTCGTACCGCAGTTGGCGACCAATACGTACAAGCCGAAATGCAGCGCACTGGGGGAATGCTAGGTGGCGAACAATCAGGGCATATTCTTTGCCGTCACTATGCCGTCACTGGAGATGGCTTGTTAACCGCATTACACATAGCATCTTTGGTGAGAGAGGCAGGTGTTCCCTTGAGCGAATTAGTAGATCGAAGCTTCCAAACCTATCCCCAATTGTTGCGGAACGTGCGCGTTGTCGATCGCGATCGCCGTTTGGGATGGCAAGATTGCCAACCTGTGCAACAAGCGATCGCTCTTGCTGAAGCTGCAATGGGCGATTCCGGCAGAATTTTGGTTCGCGCCTCTGGCACAGAACCAGTGATCAGAGTAATGGTGGAAGCAGCCAATGCTGAACTCACCAACTACTGGACAAATGAACTAGTTGCCAAAGTACAGCAGCATCTGATGGATTAAATTAGCTAATATCTCATTTCAGCTTCAAAAAACGCCAATACAGCTTCTACGATTAACCACCCTTGGTTATGTCTAGAAGCTGTAACATTTTGATTGCTTATTAAACCCGAATTATCCAATACGTTTCGCTTAAGGATTGTTGATGAAAATATACTAAAATTCAGAGATACAACATTGTTTTACTAAATAATTTTTCCTTCAATTAATTCCTCCCCTATGTTCAGTTTTTACCCAGCGCGATCGCTCCTTTTGCACACACATCTTTGAAGTGGTCACAATCATCACAGGAATCCAATGCACCATGTATAATGACCCTTGAATTGTTGCCCAAACCAAAGACCATCCTCGTAAATTTTGAAATTGGTAAAGTCCAGCAATAAAGGCAATTGTCAGAATGATGCTAAGTAGTGTCTGGAGGGGAAACAGAACTGGATTATGGCTATAAAAAATTGTCCAAAGTAAGTCGGGTATTAGTCCAATTGGCAGAAGAAATTGCAATATAAAAAACAATAGTAAATCAATTTCTTTTGCCCAACCTAAAGTAAAAATTTGCGGAAAATAATCTAGGTAACGCTGATAGCCACCTTCAGCCCAACGGCAGCGTTGATTCCAAAGTTTTTCCCAAGTAGTTACACCTTCTTCCTGAATTGATGGAACTGTAACAAACTCAATTTGCGTACCTGTTAAATAGAGTTTGAAACAAAGATCCAAATCATCGGTGACAGTGTTCTCATTCCAACCTTGACACTTTTCTAATAATTGCCGACGAATTAACATCCCATTACCGCGCAGTTCAGACATTCCACCAATAGCAATGCGATGGGTTTGTAGAAAGCTATCACAGTTCATTTCCATCTGCTGGCAATGGGTTAAGAAATTGGTATTAGCATTAGAAATTGCTTTTCGTACTTGCACTGCACCGATCGCTTGCTTATGAAACAGAGGTACTGTTTGCCGGAGAAAATTAGCTCTTAACTGAGCATCCGCATCACAGACTAAGATAATCTCCCCTTGAGTAAAGGGAAACACTGCATTCAATGCACCTGATTTACCACCTTTTGATTCCCGTCGATGAACTTGTAAAGCTGGAAATTGAGTTTGTAATTCTTTCAAAACTTGAGGAGTTTCGTCGGTACTACCATCATCAACAACCCAAATATCTAGGGAATCGCTGGGATAATTCAGTTGGCATAAGCTGTAAACTAGATTAGCCAAGACTGGGCTTTCATTTTTAGCCGGAACTAAAATCGAGACTGACGGTAAATAAATTTCACTCTCCATCACCGCCACCACTGGTTTAGCTAACAGCATCCGTAACGTTTGCACAGTCAGGATTGCCGTTAATCCCAGCATCAACCATTGTGTTTCTGGTAGCCAGTGCAGTAAACTCACGCCACCCCAGACAAATAAAACTACTAGGGTTGCTTTGAGACGGCGATGAAAGCTAATATTTTTACTGGACTGATAAATACTTCCCACTTTATTTGCTATATCCTTTCGGTTCGTGGCTTAGTCGTGCGACGTAATAATAGCATTGTCACTGCTCCCAAAAGGAAACCGCCCACTCCTGCTGCAACTGCTAGAATCCGCCCTAATTGTTGAGCAGCATTCAACACTGGGTTATTCAACAGATTGGAGGAGAAATGTAGCGATTGAATCGTCCATTTATCTTGGAATTTTTGCAGCACAGCTGTCCATCGCAAGGCCATATCAGCCGCTTTGCCATCTTTGAAAAAGAAAGATGCGATCGCTTCTCCAGAGGCAACATCGATTTCTGGAGTGAGAAATGTTCTAAGACTATCTCCTTTTAGTTGCATTTTGATATCTTTAATGGAACTGGAAAACTGCTGATTCCAGTACTTTTCAAACTCAGGAACTTTGTGAAATATCTGATTATCAACTGTTGTGATTGTGAAATTTGGGTGCAAGTAAGGCTGTATTTTGGAAAAATCGCGAGTGTTTAGGGCTTGCAGGGCAATATCCCGCGTGCGAATAATTGCATTTATCTCCTGTGGGTTGACATCTGCTAGAGCGTATTGGGGTAGATTCCAAATTACTAACATTAACAAAACACTCCAAAGTCGCTGAGTGCATTTGTATATGCTTACTTGTCTCTGTTTCATGAGCTATAAAACCTGTAGATTGGGTGACGCTTACTGATAATTGTTTTAATCTTAATACGCACATTTTGCCACTTCTGTTGACTGGCACTGATTAAAATAATTTTTACATTGTTTCCATATACACAAGCTTTAATTTAATAAGGTGCGTTGTGGAATTTATATCATGTCCGGATAAATAGTTATGATTCCCACAGTCATTGCACCCCACCCCCAACCCCTCCCTGCAAGCGGGGAGGGGAGACAAAGCATAGCTTTGGCGGGGTGGGGTTCTTCGGGTTTAATAAGTAATCAAGCGGACATGATATTATTCCTAACTCTCGAATCTCTAACGTGCGTTACGCTGACGCGATAACACACCCTACAAAACGACAAAATCAGATTATCGAGTTAGGAGGCTGAGAAATCTAAACTTTGCCGAAAAGAAATCAGCAATTCATTCAATGCAGCCATATCAATTAAAAATGCATCATGTCCGTGGGTTGAATTCAGCCACGCCAGTTGAGCATTAGGGATTAAATTTGCCAATTCTTGTTGTTCGACTGGAGGATAGAGGATGTCAGAATCAATGCCGACAACTAAAGTTGGTTGCTGGATGCTTTGCAGAATAGATTCATAATCTGACAAATCAGGACTGTTGCGATCGCGTGCAATATCGTGGCGATCCATTGCATGGGTGAGAGTGATGTAAGTGTTGGCATCAAATCGTTCTGTTAGCTTTTGACCTTGATGCTGTAGGTAACTGGTTATAGTAAACTGCTCAGATGCATCATACTCGCGTCCAAAGCGGCTTGTAAAACTATCCCAAGAACGGTAAGTAAACATCGCCATCATCCGCGCTACTGCTAGTCCTTGGTTTGGCGGCGCATCCAGAGTATAGTTCCCTCCTTGCCAGTTTGGATCGGCATAAATTGCTTGTCTTTGGGCTTCACTTAATCCAATACACCAAGCTGAATGTCTGCCAGAAACAGCAATGGGTGCGATCGCTTTCACCTTTTCTGGATATAACAACGCCCACTCCAGTGCTTGCATTCCACCGAGCGAGCCACCAATTACTAACCGCAGAGATTGAACACCCAGGTATTCTAATAGCGCAACTTGCAGGCAAATCATATCTCGGATTGTAATTTTAGGGAAGAATACGCCATAAGGGTTTCCCGTTATGGGGTTGACAGTAGTTGGCCCAGTTGTGCCGTAACAACTTCCCAAAATGTTGCTGCATACAATAAAGTCGCGTTCTGGATTGAAGGCTTTCTCTGAACCAAATAAAGGTTCCCACCAATCATCAGCATCAGCCGAACCAGTTAAGGCATGACAAATCAGTACCCCATTATCGCCTTGAGCATTTAACTGTCCCCAGGTGCGATAAGCAACCTGAACCCCAATTAATGTTGCGCCGCCTTCTAATTGAAATGGTATTGTTAGCTGGTAGAACTGGGTTTGCGGTGAGATGAAGTCTGAGTAGATCATAACTAGAGTGTGGGAAGCAGAGGGGCAACGGAGCAGGGGGACAAGGGGGACAAGGGGGACAAGGGGGACAAGGGGGACAAGGGGGACAAAAAGGAATTATAGAACAAGTCTCTCCCAAGTCTCCCCCCTCTTCTTGCTTGGTCTACCTTGTCTCTTCCCCATGCCCCATGCCCCATGCCCCATGCCCCATGCCTCATGCCCCATGCCCCATGCCCCATGCCCAATCCCCAATCCCCAATGCCCCATGCCCAATTAAAAACTAAATCCTAACTTGCTCGAATGCTTGCTCAAAATCTTCTTTGATGTCGTCGATATGTTCAATTCCCACTGATACTCGCACCAAATCGGGTGTCACACCTGCTGAAAGCTGTTCGTCATTACTTAGCTGTTGATGGGTTGTAGAAGCGGGATGAATAACAAGGGTTTTCGCATCACCAACATTTGCTAAATGACTCGCTAATTTCACATGATTAATAAAAGCTTTACCCGCTTCTAGTCCACCTTTGATACCAAAGTTTAAAACTCCCCCAAAGCCATGCCGAAGATATTTTTTCGCTCGTTCATGATACGGGTGATTGGGAAGTCCGGGATAATTAACCCAAGATACTTGCTCTTGCTGCTCTAACCACCGAGCCAATTCTAGGGCATTGCTCGCATGACGATCTACACGCAAAGAGAGAGTTTCTAATCCTTGCAGTAACAGAAAGGCGTTAAATGGACTCAAGGAAGGGCCAAAATCTCGTAACCCCTCGACTCTAGCGCGAATAATAAAGGCAATGTTACCAAATGTTCCACTAGGGCCAAACACTTCTTGAAAATTTAGCCCACGATAGCCGGGTGCTGGCTCAGTAAATAGAGGAAATTTGCCGTTACCCCAATCAAATTTACCCGAATCGACAATTACACCACCAATGGAAGTACCATGCCCACCAATCCATTTAGTTGCAGATTCTACTACTATGTCTGCACCATGCTCAATTGGTCGAGCTAAATAACCACCAGCACCGAAGGTATTATCCACAATTAAAGGAATGCCGTTTTCGTGGGCAATGTGAGCTAAAGCGGCAAAGTCGGGAATATTGAATTGAGGATTGCCAATGGTTTCAACGTATAAGGCTTTGGTGCGATCGTCGATCGCCTGACGAAAACTTTCTGGGTCATCTCCCTCAACAAACTTGACTTTAATACCTAACCGTGGTAAAGAAACTTTAAACTGGTTATATGTTCCCCCATACAGAAAACTAGTGGAAACAATATTATCCCCAGTCTGAGCGATGGTACTGATTGCCAAGAATTGCGCCGCTTGCCCGCTAGCGGTTGCTAATGCTGCTACACCCCCTTCTAACGCAGCAATCCGCTTTTCAAATACATCCGTCGTCGGGTTCATGATCCGGGTGTAAATGTTACCAAATTCCTGGAGAGCAAATAACCGCGCTCCGTGGTCGGTGTCGTCAAAAACGTAGGAAGTCGTTTGGTAAATCGGTACAGCACGAGCATTAGTTCCAGGAGCCGGCTCTTGTCCAGCATGAACTTGCAGGGTTTCAAAACGATATTGTTCTGACATAAGCAGTTATTTGAGTTTCCAATTATACAAACAAGTAACAATAATTGAGCGTTGTTTTGGATAAATCAACGGTAATTTGGAGGGCTTACCGTATTTTACCTGTTTGCATCTAAGATTCCTCATCTCTAGCACAACAAGTTGGAAAATAGAAAATGGGAATTAACACCTCTTAATTTATCGGTTGGGTGGTGATTGTTGCTCAAGGATTAACGCATCGCATGAGCGAGATTTATACTAACCCAGAAAGTTTTGATCCAGAACGCTTTGCCCCTCCCCGCGAAGAAGATAAAAAAGACTCCTTTGCTTTAATTGGTTTTGGTGGTGGCGAACATATATGCATTGGAATAGAGTTTGCCAAGATGGAAATGAAGATTTTTTTGGCAAGGTTGCTGCAACGATATGATTGGAAAGTGACACCAGAATATGAACCTAACAACTATCATCAACTACCGTTTCAAGTAGAAGGAAAATTACAGGCGCAAGTCAGCAACCTCGAACGGAGAAACTAAGCTCAACATCATCCTGTATCCGTTGCTAATACTAATTCAATTAATGGTTGCAACATATTCTTGGGTAAAGATGTTATGAATCGCGTCTTTACAGATGGCCTATTTGTCGCATTGTTTTTCCAAATTGGTATTATTTTTAAGCATAAATTGCTCCAGATCGTGATATTGCCCTTTGAAGAAGCCATTCTGTTTCTTTACACCCTGACTGTGAAAACCTAACTTTTCTAGCAGCTTTTTAGAAGCGATATTTTCCAGCATGACTTGGGCAACAACGAAACGCAAATCCATTTTTTGAAACCCAAATTGCAAGATAGTACTCACTGCCTCCGTCATAATGCCTTGCCTCCAAAAAGTACTGGCAAGCTCATAACCGACTTCAGCTGAGTGTTCTTGTGGGTTTACCCGGAACCCACAATAACCAATCAAAATGTTGTTTTGCTTATGGACAATTCCCCAGCGAATAGCATCTCCTTGCTCAAACCGCTTGGCTCTACGTTCAATTACAGCGTAGGCGTAGCCCGTCGTAGACATCGCTTCTTTAATAGAAGTGAAAGTATCAAGATCGTGAAACTTAGTCACGCCTGGATCGGAGAATACAGCAAAGATAGCCTCAGCATCCTGCAACGTTGTCTCACGAAGAAGGAGCCTTTCTGTTTCTAATTTAGGAAAGGAAGATAGTGAGAAATTGTTGCTCATAATTGCTCCTTTAGAGCTTACTTAGCGATCGCCACAGTAACAAGACAATTTCATTAGGCTCAAGGTTGAATAGTCTTTGCCGACTGGTTAAATAACAAATCCCGTGACTTATCAGGATCGAGCGGCTGAGTTTGCAATGCTTCTGCTTTCTCGTAGGCACGAATTGTTGCTGGACGGGCTTTAATTGCCTCAAACCACCGTTTGAGATGAGGAAAATCTTCTAGATTCTGACTTTGGCGTTCATAGGGTACAATCCAGGGATAGGCAGCAATATCGGCGATAGAATAATCACCAGCCACAAATTCTCTATCTGCTAGTTGCTTATTCAGCACTCCATATAAGCGTCCCGTCTCATTCACGTAGCGGTTAATCGCATATTCAATCTTTTCAGGAGCATAGGCGCTAAAGTGATGATTTTGTCCCGCCATTGGCCCCAGTCCTCCCATTTGCCAAAACAACCATTCTAAAACTTGAGTGCGATCGCGTAAATTTTGGGGGATTAATTGCCCGGTTTTTTCTGCTAAATACAGCAAGATTGCACCAGACTCAAATACCGAAATTGGCGCACCTCCATCTGCTGGTTCGTGGTCAACGATCGCGGGGATGCGATTGTTAGGAGAAATCTTTAAAAATTCCGGTTTAAATTGATCTCCAGCCCCAATATTCACAGGAATTATGGTATATTGCAAGCCGACTTCTTCCAAGAAAATCGTAATTTTATGACCGTTTGGGGTTGTCCAATAATAAAGATCGATCATGGTTATCTTCCCTAAAATCGTGCAATTGTTTTTTAAGCCAATAGTGCGGACAGCTTTTTCGGATTTCTCACAAAATCTGAAAAGAAGAGGGCAAAAGCTGCAAAAATGCATATACAGTCAGCATTTTAGCACTTTATACCCAAAAGTATTCTCCTAGAGGTAAGATGGAAAATCGCTTTCAGAATGGAGCTATAGCCCCATACTGGACTATTTTGCTGGGCTATTAATGATTTTGCATTACAAAAAAAGACGTAATGCTTAAAAAAAATTAACTAGTTCATCTGTAGAGACGATGACGCTTTTCGAGAAGTTGTTGAAGTTGCATTGTCACCCCAAAACCTAGAATTTCAAATACTTAGAGAGTAACTTATGAGTGAAAAAACAGTAAGCGTGATTAAAGCAAACTTATTGCCAAAAGGAGATTATGTTTCGTCAGGATTTTCCACTATTCAGGCAGATTCATATTTTCCCAATATAACTTTAGGAAATAAATATGATTCTTTTTGGCTTTACTTGCGGCGGGATATTACTCATAACTGGTATGTGGATAAGCGACGGCAAAAGGTAGGTTTTGTAAGCCGAGATGAAGCTCATATTCTATATAATACAGCCTTAAAATTTCGAGGAAAAAAAGCTTTAGAAATAGGTTGCTGGATGGGTTGGTCAGCTTGTCATTTGGCTCTAGGAGGAGTAGAGTTAGATGTAATCGATCCGATGCTATCTGAACAATTATTTAATGAAAGCGTTACAGAGTCACTAAAATCAGCAGGCGTTAAGGAATCTGTAAATCTCATACCAGGATTTAGCCCTCAAAAAGTAGAAGATATTGCAAATAAATTTCAACGTAAATGGTCATTGATATTTATAGATGGTAATCACGAGGCATCAGCTCCACTCGATGATGCAATTATTTGCGAACAATTTGCAGAAGCAGATGCTTTAGTTTTATTTCACGATTTGGCTTCTCCTGATGTAGGCCAAGGCTTGGACTATTTTAAAGAGAAAGGGTGGAACACAATGGTGTATCAAACTATGCAAATTATGGGAGTTGCATGGCGGGGAAATGTTGAGCCTGTAATACATCAGCCAGATCCTAATATTAACTGGCGCTTACCTCCACATTTACAAGGTTATTTTGTAAGTGGTTCAGTTGAATCTGCGACGGAAGATAAATTTGCAGAAATTCTCAGAGCAGTTCGACCATTTACTTTATTGAGTGAAAGAAAGTTATTCTCGCTTTATAGTCAGGCAAAACAAATATATTGTTATCTTTTCTGGCTGCCAAAAATGTTACTACAAGCGATCGCCAGAATCAAACCTATCAAGGGCAATTAGCTTTGTATTATCAGCCATGACTAGCAACTGTCTATGTGTTGCTAGTCATGGCTTTCTGTAGATGAAACATAGAGCTTCGATTCATCATGCCTCAGTCGCTCATCTTGATGGAGCAATTGTATTGCCTGGTAGTCTAAAAGTGCATGAGTCATTTTTGAGTTGACAACCATTTCAAAGAAATCAGAACGCTCAATGGCAATAACTTTGATCGCTGCGTCATTTGCCGCACGTACTGTTGCTGTGCGCTTGCTTCGCTGGAGTAATCCTATTTCACCAAAAGAGTTATTAGGCCCCAATGTTTTTAATAATTTTGATTCTGAACCTGAAGACTCTTGAATGATTTCTATTTCCCCTTCAATCAAGATATAAAATCTATCAGCCACATCACCCTGGCGGATAACAATTTCACCGGGCTGGAAGGTCAACATTTTTAGCCTGGGAATCAACTGAATTAATTGCTTATCCGTTAAGGTTGGTAAAGTAACAGATACCTGACCCTCATAGTCCACATCCAGTTTGCCATCTTCCATACGCACAATGCGATCGCTAGCGCCAAAGATCCGACTGTCATGGGTAACAATCAAAACCGCACTTCCTTGTTCTTTCGCCAGTGTGGTCATTAGTTCGGTGACTTCTTGCCCTGTTTGCCGATCTAAAGCGGATGTAGGCTCGTCGGCCAGAAGTAATCGAGGACGGTGAACGAGGGCGCGGGCGATCGCCACACGTTGTTTTTGCCCGCCAGAGAGATCCCTTGGGTAAGCATTCAAGTGCTGCCCTAGCCCCACCGCTTTCAGAATTTGCGAACTTTGGCTTTTTGCTTTTTGAGGCGTGAAATCATCCTGTAGTTCCAGCGAAACCATCACATTCTGCTGGACAGTCATAAAATCCAGTAAGTTAAAATGCTGAAAAACATAGCCGATTCCTCGCCGTATTTGCATTCGCTGGATTTCGTTGGCTCCCTTCAATTCACGATCTAAGACTTTGAGACTGCCTTCTTGAACAGAACGCATACAGCCAATTAGAGATAGTAGCGTTGTTTTCCCAGAACCAGATGCTCCAGTTAAAATAACAACTTCTTTTGGGTAAATATCCAGATCGATTCCAAATAAGATTTGTCTTTGACTTCTGCCTTCCCGGTAATAATGATTCAGCCTTTTAATGGCTATAACCTGATTCATAAACCTATAAAATTAAGGAATTAAATTTACTTAAAAACATCCACTGGATCTGCATCTTTAACCTTTAGTAAGGAAAGTCCTGCTGATATTATGCAAATCATGCAGACTAATCCTAAAACAAATAATCCTGATTCTACAGTCATTTGGATAAATATTTTTGTAGTTTTAACTAGATAATCATAAGCCAAGCATGATATTATTGCACCTGGAATATATCCGGCAATAACCAAAAATATTGCCTCTTGAAAAACTATAGAAACTAAAGAATTGTGGTTAAGACCCAAAGCCTTTAACGTTGCATAATTGGCAAGATTATGCGTAACCTTTACATAAAGTATTTGGTATAAAATAAAAATACTAATAATGATAGCAATAATCAAAATAAACCGAAAGATAAAACCCATCGGTGAGTTGCTTTCATGAAATACTTTTTCTCTGGCGATTAATTCTGATTTAGAAAATATTTTAATGTTTGCCGGAAGATATTTTCTTAATTGCTCAACAGTTTGCTCTATATTGGTATCTGAATTAGCATCTGGTTTTAATTTAATTAAGCCAGCATCTATTTTTGTCAGGCTCCGCCCAAATAATTGACTAAAAGTTGTTGGATTGATAATAAAACTAGCATCATAAGCATTATTAACCCCTAACTCAAAAAGTCCAACAACTCTAAGTTGTTGCAACGAGCCATTAGCTCCTGCTAAAACTTCTGCCGATGATTTTCCTGTTTCGTTAAATTCAGTAATGATGGGACTAAATTCATTTCTGGCATTACGGTCAAATAAAGCGAATTTTTGCTTGTTTAGTTTTTCAATATTCTCTTTAAGTCCGGGAAGATTTAGTGTTTGTATATTAGAAGGAATACCTATAACATTCACTCTAATACGATAAAGAGATTGATTTCTGTCGTACCATTGGGTTGAAGTAATATAAAGTGGTGCGACAGATTCAACGTTCTTTAACGCTAGTGCTTGATATAAAGGTCTGGAGGAAAACGTTACTGGTTGCAATACAGTTGAAGAGAGAGAGCTAACTAAAACAATATCTGCATTAAAATTCAAAGGTAATTGCAACGCCCC
The DNA here is from genome assembly GCF_034530975.2 of Nostoc sp. DedQUE07. Lineage (NCBI taxonomy): Bacteria > Bacillati > Cyanobacteriota > Cyanophyceae > Nostocales > Nostocaceae > Nostoc > Nostoc sp. DedQUE07. Next base: position 22,993 of record NZ_JAVRCC020000007.1, read on the forward strand.
TTCTAAAAAGGCATTTCTCAGCCCAAGCTGCATAAAAATGAGAAATGTAATGCAAAAAATTCCTACAATTCCCGCTATAGTTTGATTGCGTTGATATCTCAATTGCAACCAAGCAATGGGAATTTTTTGAATTTCAATTACAAAACGTCGAATCATTCTTTAAGTCCTATTGATACATCAACTTTGAGATTTGTCATTCCTGCTACAACACGGCTATTTTCCCGATTCAGGAGAATTTTTACTTCTACCACATGAGCATCCACATCTGTTGCGGCATCTGTATCTAAAACATCGCGTTTACCAATTTCTAAACCCACTTGAGATACTTTTCCAAAGAGCGGTTTAGTGAGGCTGGGACTGGTAATCGTTGCTGTTTGGCCTAGATGTATTTTGGGGATATCTGTTTCGTAAACCTCTGCTACTACCACCATTTGCATCGTATTACCTAAACTCACGATGCCTTTCGTCCCTACCATTTCACCGGGAGAAGTTTGCACCTTAATGATTTGTCCAGTTCGGGGCGATCGCACCACACTCAAGGCTAATTCCGCCTGAGCCTGCATCACCTTTGCCTTTGCGTGTTTCACTTCTGCCTGAGACAACTGCACATCTACCGGACGCACTTCTGCCAAACTATTCAAAGAAGCACGAGCTTGATTCACCTGTCGTTGTGCCGCTTCCATCCCCAAGCGTTTGCTATCGTACTGGGAAGCCGAAACCGCTCCCTCGTGGTACAAACTGCGATACCGTGACTCCTCCATCTGAGCATTTTTCAATTCCGCTTCCAAACGAGCGATCGCCGCTTGTTGAGCTTGTAAATCTCCCTGTTTCGCCCCCGCTCTTACCTGCATTAATCGCGCTTGGGCTACTCTCACCTCTTCTAGCGCCATATTCACAGTTGCCAGACGACGAGTATAATTATCCAACACTGCAAGCACTTGCCCTGCCTTCACCCAATCCCCTTGCTGCACGCGTAGCTGTTGAATGCGGGCTGATTCCGTTGAAGAAGGCGGAAACACTTGAATTACTTCTCCTTCAGGTTCCACACGCCCCAAAGCCGTCACCGCTTGCACCACTGGAGTTACAACCACTGGCTGAGGTTTAACTGCTTCACTCGTCCCCATCATCCGATATGCGATCGCTCCACTAAGTGCGATTCCACCATAAAATACTGTAGTTAAAAATACGGTTAATATAGTATTTCTACTATTGTCATTCCGAGTAAATAAATGTGTCATAGTTCTTCCTGCTTGGAGTATAAAACTATTGTTAGATATAGAATATAAGTCAACTTCACCTTGATAAAGTAAGAAATCAAAGCATAAATTATCTGGTAAAGTTTTTATCCTTACAATATATATTGTTCCCATTTTTACTGCCAATCGCTATATACTGACTTTTGCAAGAAACTGAGTCAGATCGTGTCCGCTTGATTGCTTATTAAACGCGAAGAACCCCACCCCGCATTTGCTAACGCAAACGCTCCCCTCCCCGCAAGCGGGGAGGAGTTGGGGGTGGGGTGTAAGGGACTTTTGCAAGAAGTCTAATATCAAGCCCAAGCCTTTATAAGGGTTTCACCTTAAGTTGACACCAATGGTTGGGGGTATCTCCCCTTGAAAAACAAGCTAACCGAATGGTTTTAAGATCCCATTGTGAAGCAATTGCTAATAAATCTATAACTATATATATACTTTTTCATAGCGGTGATTTGGCGATCGCTGCCCAAACTCTATGGTGAACTTGAAGAATTGGTGTCGGATATTTTGTTTCGAGTAATGTCGCCAATTCTTGGTCAAATATTTCTACTTTTTCTGGTGTTAAGCTGGCTCCCACGCCAGCACTAGCACGAATTCGCCCCCGCCAAGCTTCGTGTGTATAAGATACAAATACATCGTAAGAAAATGTGCGGATTTCTCGGAATCCTCCTTCGCCAATATCCTGTAACCACAGGGGATACAAACCATTACCGCCGCCCAAATTCCACGCGGGATTATGAGCCTGGATCAGTTGTTCCGTTGCGTGAACTACATTACCTTTTAAGGGTATCCAATCAAAATGTGCGATCGCCAGTAAGCCATTTACTCTCAATATGCGAGTAATTTCCTTGACAGCACGCGGACGATCAAACCAATGCCAACACTGTCCAGCTGTCACTACATCTGCACTGGCGTTTGGTAACTCGGTATTCTCGGCACTTGCAACTCGATAATCTACTTTAAGTTGCAAAGCTTCGCTTAACAGTCTGGCTTGTTCTAAAAGTGAGGCTGATGGATCTAGGCCAATTACATAAGCGCCTCTATCAGCAAACCCCCGCGCTAGTGTCCCTGTTCCCGTACCAAGGTCAACAATATTCTGCCCTGGTAAACCTATACCATATTCAGACAATTTGTTGAATAATGAACTAGGAAACCCAGCGCGGTGTTTTGCATAATCAGTAGCAGTTGCACCAAAATCAATTTTCATACCTACAAAACTATTTTTGTAACAATTGTCTAGGCTAGAAGTTCTCTACCCACGGATGTAGTTCTATTTTCCATGTCCTTGCAAAAGTCGGGGTAAAGGCAAAGGGGAAAAGGGTAAAGAAACTCAAAATCCTTTCCCTTTAACCTTTACCCTTTTCCCTTTTCCCTGTCTTGCAAAAATATATTTTTACAAGAGGTCTATTGTAGATCCAATACGCTTGGGTTAAGCTTTTATTTCTCTCCCTGCCCCCTACCCCCCTTACTGGCTCTGTTTAACCAAATCGGTAATCGTCTCAACCAGCTTTACTGGCTCGATAGGCTTCGGAACATGCCGTTGAAAACCTGCCTCTATAGCCTTTTGATAGTTAATTTCTCCAGCAAATGCTGTTAAGGCGATCGCTGGAATCTTCCCGCCCTGTTGGTACGGCAAGGCTCTCAGCTGGCGTACCAGCATATAGCCATCCATTTCTGGCATCCCAATATCGCTAAGTAGCACGTCTGCTCTGTACTTGGTTAAAGTAGCGAGAGCTTCAACGGCTGAGGTGACAGTTGTTACATTTGCTCCATACATCTCTAGCATGAAAGCAATAAACTCCCGTGTATCTGTGTTATCATCTACCACCAAAACTTTGATGCCATGCAAATTTAAGGATGGCTCAGACGGTTTACTGTCCGCGTTCTTCTGGGATGGAGTTGCCATGAGCGGAAGTCTTACAGTAAAGGTTGTCCCCTGACCTTCACCTGCACTTTCTACCCGAACAGTTCCGCCATGCAACTCAACTAAGTGACGGACGATCGCCAACCCTAATCCCAGTCCACCAAACTTTCTGGTTGTAGCACCATCTGCTTGGCGGAAGTATTCAAACACATAAGGGAGGAAGTCAGGGTGAATCCCTTGACCTGTGTCGATAACAGTGACTTGGGCAAAAGAGCTAACTTGCTTGAGTTGGATATCGACTCGTCCCTCGACATCAGTGAACTTAATCGCGTTCGACAGGAGATTCCAAATCACTTGCTGTAACCTATTTGGATCGCCCAAAACTTGCCCTACATTTGGTTCAAGCCTCACCTGAATTTGAATAGACTTGCTTTCAGCAGCCAACTGTACAGTTTCCATTGCAGCTTGAACGATCGATACTAGATCCACTGGGCAAACATTCAGGCTAAGTTTGCCTTGCAGAATTCGGGAGACATCCAGCAAGTCTTCAATCAGTTCGGACTGCAACTTGGCATTGCGTTCGATCGCACTCAGGGCATGAGCGGTCTTGGCTTCGTCAAGCTTACAGGTTTGGAGCAACTTAGACCAACCCAGAATTGGATTAAGGGGCGATCGCAACTCATGGGATAATACTGCCAGAAACTCATCTTTAATTCGGTTAGCTTGTTGCAATTGTTGAGCTTGTTGCTGAATTGAAGCCAGCAGATTTGCCCGCTCAATAGCGATCGCCATCTGCTCGCAAGTGGATTGCAGCAGATCGATTTCTTCGGGAGTAAAGCAGGTGCGGGTGCAGCTGCCAAAGGAGAGCGTCCCCAGTAACCGTCCCTGGACAATCAACGGTTGTCCAGCAAAAGCCGTAATGCCGATTGAGTTGACAAGCTGCGCGTTGGGATGCGTGAAGATTTGCGAGCGATCGAGGACAATTTGCTGCCGCTCTTGTGCCACCAGTCCGCAAAGATTTTGACCAAATTCAATCCATTCCAGCGATTGAGCTGTTGCCTCAGAGATCCCTTCATAGTTGTTCAGATGCAGCATTAGCTGGTTGTCTTTTTCCTCGACCATGTAGTTGTAGTAAGAATGTAACTCTAGCTGGGCTGAGAGCTTGTTAAATAAGTTATTCATCAACAACATGGGATGTTCTGTGGCCAGTAAATCACTGGTCGTTTCATACAGCAGATGTAGCCGTTCCTCTGCGCGTTTGCGTTCGGTGATGTCGAGTGCGGTTCCGAGGAACCCAACTGCTTGCTTGGACACTCCCTCTCCCTCTAATTGCACCTGCCCATTAGCGAATAGCCACCGCTCAGTTCCATCCTTCCACACGATCCGATAGTCAATTTCATAAGTACCTGACGACATCGGGTCGAGCGCATTGCTGATGGTGTTGACTACACGCTCACGATCGTCTGGGTGGATGCGCTCTATTACCATCGGCAAAGGGATAAGCGCGGTGTCATCCGGTTCGCCCCAAATCTCGCGCATCCGCTTGTCAAACTCGACGAGGTTCGTACTGGGGTCATAATGCCAAGTCCCAAGCCGACTGATGTTAATGGCAAGCTGTGCGCGTTCCTCACTCTGGTGTAGAGCTTTTTGTGCCTGTTTGCGTTCGCTAATATCCTCTATTAAGCCGTCAATAACGGTTGTACCATCTACTTGGGTAAAAGTTGTACTAATTCGCACCCAAATTAAACTACCATTCGCTCGTCGCAATTGCATTTCGCGATCGCGGATTTCGCTATTTTGCTTTAATTGGTTGAGAACTTGGGCATAGTCCAATGGTTGGAAATAAGGCTCAAGGGTTTGACTTGCTGGAATTTCAGTTAGAGAATTTAAACCTAACAGCCGCAGAAATGCCGGATTACCTTCGAGTAAAATACCATTTGCCGTTAAGCGATAAATTCCTACATTTAAATTATTCAGCAAAGTTTGAAAGCGTGATTCTAGCCTGACTGCTTTACGTTGAGCTTCAGTCCGCTCTATTGCTCGGCGGACTGCTGCGGGTAATCGAACATAGTGCTTAGGAGACTTAATGATGTAATCTTCCAATCCCGATTTCATCGCCTCAACGGCAACTTCCTGAGTACCACTACTAGTAAACATTATTACTGGGCAATCAGGATAACGGTTTTTAATTGCCCGGATCGCGGTTAAGCCATCACTCCAGCGTAATTGATAGTCCGTTATTACTAAATCAAACTGTCCTTTCTCCAGTGCTTCTTCCAAGTCTTTTGCTTGAACAATTTCGTGAAACTGGAGGTCAAAAAACTCTTGCTCTAGTACATGAATCGCCAGTAGGCGGTCATTCAAATTATCATCAATTAGAAGAATACGTAACATTTAATTTCATTATATTTACGTAAGGATAGCAGTGAGAAGAAAGTCCAAAAAATGTTCAAACAGTTCAAAATTGCGGTCTTTCGTTAAACATAATCCAGTGGAGATTGAGGGTTATAACAATTTCTACTAATTCGTTAAAAATAACTGGTTTAACTATGTAAGCATTTACACCTATGTCATAGATATGATTGATGTCGGCATACTCCCTCGATGAGGTGAGAACTACGACCGGTAAGCGCTTGAGTTCTGGTTGCTGCCGTAACCACATCAAAACCTCAGCCCCGGATCTGCGGGGGAGTTTCAGATCGAGCAAGATTAGTACAGGCAAGGGATAACGAGTGCGATCGCCATAAGGTTCCTGCCCAGACAGATATAACACTGCTGCATCGCCATCATTTACCACCTGAACTGGATTGACAATGTTAGCCTTGCGGAGCGCGCGTTGCAGCAGAAGCACATCTTTGTGATTATCCTCTACAAGTAAAATAGTGTCTTGCTCTTTACTCATGAAATTTTTGTCATTAAAGGCAAAGGCAGGGGGCAGGTGGTCACTGAGCGTAGCCGAAGTGAGGCAGGGGGCAGGGGGAAAGACAGTTTTTCAAAACTTACTGTGTGCCCCAGAGCGTAGGACAAGGGTTTTGCACTAAATATTTAAGACCGTAGAAAGAATTTTATGTTTGCCCGTAATCAAGAGGATTGAAAAATTTTAGGGATTTACATCTATAACTATAGGTAAATCTATCCAAAATCGGCTTCCTTGTCCAGGTTGGGATTCTACACCAACTTGTCCACCCATACGTTCGACTCCTTTGCGGACAATTGCTAAACCGATACCACTACCAGGATAAACTTCATAGCTATGTAGGCGCTCAAAAACATTAAAGATGCGTTTGTGGTGTGTTTCCTCAATACCAATGCCATTGTCTTGTACCCATAAGCGAACCAATTGATTACGTTTTTCAGTCCATATCCGTAACTGAGGTTGAACTTCCGGTGCAACAAATTTAATCGCATTGGTTAGCAAATTGGTAACTACTTGAATCAAAATAGTAGGGTTTCCCGTAACTTCAGCTAAAGGCTCTTCAACCTGCACTCTCGCCTGTCGCTGTGTTATCTCTAATTCTAGCTGTCTCAGTATTTGTATCATTAATAAAGATAAGTTAATAGGTTGTAATGGCATTTCAGTCCGGCTGAGGCGACTGTATTCAAGCAAATCTTGAACAAGCTTGTCTGCTTGCTGTGTACTTGCAATAATGCGCTGCAAATAGTCTTGTTGGTTCTCTAGGTTAGATTCCCTATCCTGGTTCTCTAGGAGGATTGAACCAAACATTTGGATAGCGCGTAATGGTTCTCGCAGATCGTGGGAAATTGAATAACTAAATGCTTCTAAATCTTGATTAGCTACTGCTAATTCCTGATTTCTCTGCGCTAAATCTCGATTTGCTACTTCTAATTCAGCAGTGCGCTCCCTGACTCGCTCTTCTAAGGTTTGGTTGAGTTGCTGAATTTCAATTTCAGCTTGTTTACGAGATGTAATATCTTCAATTAAGCCATCTAGTACCTGTTGTCCCTCAACTGTATTTAGAGCTATGCTTAATCCTACCCAAATAAATCTTCCATCTGCTCGTTGTAATTGAATCTCTTGCTCTTGCTGTTGAGGTGGCGGCAGCTTTTGTAGTATTGAGTAGTATTCATGGATGTTCAATAAATTCATCGCTGAGGCTTGTGATAATGAATCCAGCCCTAACAATTCCAGAAACGCTAGGTTACACTCAATAAAATTTCTATCTGGATAAATACGAAATATACCTAGTTTTAATTGGTTAAGCAAACCTTGAAGACGGATTTCAAGTAAGGTAGCTCGTCGTTTGATTTCTGTTCGTTCTAGTGCAAGTCGCACAGCAGCTGGTATCCGAATGTAGCGATTGGGTAACTTGAGGACATAATCATCTAGCCCAGACTTCATTGCCTCTACCGCAATTTCTTCACTACCTGTATTAGTAAACATAATCACTGGACAGTTTGGATACTGTTGCTTAATTGTATATAAAACTTCTAGTCCAGTACTCCAGCCCAGTTGATAGTCGGTAATAACTAAATCGAATTCACCTGCTGCTAATGCACTAGCAAAGCTAGAGGCTTCGCGAATTTCTTGAGGTTGAAATTGCGGAAATTCTCGCCTCAGTTCTCGGATCGTTAAGGCGCGATCGCCTGGATTATCATCAATTATCAGAATGCGAAGTACTTGCGTCATTGGCATCGTTGCTGTGAAGAACGGCTTTTGGCAGTGCAATCCAAAAACGACTACCAGTACCTAATTGCGATTCTACTCCGGCTCGACCGTTCATTCGCTCTAATCCTTTGCGGACGATCGCTAAACCAATACCAGTACCTGGATAGATTTCAACGCCATGCAGTCGTTCAAACACCCGAAAAATGCGCTCTTGATGTTCTGGCGCAATGCCAATACCGTTGTCCACAATCGATAATTTTATCGAATTTTGCTGTTCCTGTGCATAGATATGTACTTTTGGGTGTATTCCAGGCTGCACAAATTTCATCGCATTGCTGAGTAAATTGGTTACTACCTGAACAAGCGTAAAGCGATGAGCCATCACTAGCGGCAAAGGTTTTGCCACCGTAACTTGTGCAAGCTGTTCTTGAAGTTGTTTGCTGAGTTGTTTTAAAGCTTCTTCGACAACATTAGTTAAATCAACTTTTTGTATTTGAATTTGGGAACGGCTGAGGCGGCTGTATGCCAGCAGATCGGAAATTAGGGTGTCCATTTGGACTGCACCCTCTGTAATATATTGAATGTATTCTTGCCCAACCGAGTCTAGTTTGTCTGTGTAATCTTCTTGCAATGCCTGAGCAAAGCCTTGCATAGTACGTAACGGTGCGCGTAAATCGTGCGATATCGTGTAAGTAAAGGCTTCTAGCTCTTGATTGGTTTCTTGCAACTGTGCAGTGCGCTCGGCAACACGCTGTTCTAGTTCCAAAGCGTAATTTTGAAGTTGTTCCCGTAGCAAAGATTGTTGGATAGCGATCGCTAACTGAGCCGCCACCTCTACCACAACATCTTGTGCTTGAGCATCAAAAACAGCTGTCTGAGTCGCCGCTAAGTTGAGTTCTCCTAGCAGCGTTTCTTCAACTAACATCGGAATCCGCAGACAACAACGCATTCCTGCCAAATGCAACCGTGCTAAAACAGGTGGGTAAAGCTCAACATTTGTCAAGTCTCTAACATAACTAAGGTTTTGCCGTAAGCTTTGCTCAGGCGCAAAGTCTGATACTGACATCTTTGTGCCTTCAAGCGGTTGTAATTCTTTAGTGCTGCTGCCTGCCACAATCTCAGCTGTACCTGCCTCAAAATTAAATAGGGCAACAAATGCTTGCTCATAAGGAACTAACTGATGCATTTGTTTGAGTGCAGTTCGGACTAGAGATTTGATACACTCAGCTGCTAAAATTGCCCGGTCAATATTATGTAAAGCGGCAAGTCTTTGGGCAGAAAGCCGAACATTTTCAGTTTGTACTTGGGCAGTTTTGAGAGCATTCTCATAATTATTAGACACATGGGAAATTTGCCGCCGAATAAAAAAGGCAAGGATGCCACCAGCAGCAAGTGACAGGATTATGCTAGTAAAAATGACTCGCTCAGTAGTCTGTTGGACTGCTTGGTTGCGCTGATACCGTAGCTGCTCTTCAGTAGCAATAAGATCGGTAATTTGATTTCGCATCACGTCCATGTGCTGTTTGCGAACCTCAATTGCTGATAGGGGTTCAGCTTCACCTCTTTGTTTGCGGGCGATCGCTTGAGAAATAGAGTTCTTCCAGCCTGTTTCCTCTGCCTTGATTTGCCTTAAGCGTTGATTTTGTTGGGGATTATCTGAAACTAAATCACCCAACTCATCAAAAGTATTATTAATGGTAGAGTTAGCTTGCTGATAAGGTTCAAGAAATTCTGGCTTACTTGTAATCTGGTATCCACGTACTCCTGTCTCTAGATCCAGTAACAGTTTTTGTAAGCCATTTGCTCTGGCAATGACTTGATTAGTGTGATCGACCCATTGCATAGCCTTGAGCAGGCGGTTAATTTGCCAGATTGAAACTCCTGACAATGACAATAACAGGATAATTGGCAGAGCGATCGCGCCGATCAACCTACGCCTGAATGCAACTTGAGTAATTTGTAGCATTTACTTATGCTATAGCAGCACTTGTACAGTAAACGACACTATCTTGAAAATAACTTTGTTTACGTAGCTGCTTTGAACACGAGCTTCAGAACTGTCTAGGGGACAATGACAACAGAAGTTGGCATTGTTTTTTCCTCACATTTCTAGCTTCCGGCCAACCATATACCACAAACCCACGGCATAGCGGATGTAATTGAGTTCTGTAAAACCTGCTTTCGCAAACTCGTACTCGAAGTTGAAATGGATAAAGTCATCCAACCACGGTTCTTGAAAAGAAGCACTCAGCGCGTATTCACCCCGATAAGTGTCAGCATATAGTACCCAACCTCCGGGTTTGGTAATCCGGTACATCTCCTTCAGAATCTTAGGCGTCCACTCTTTAGGTGTCTCGTGAAAGAGTAATGATGATGTGACAAGATCGAAGGAGTTGTCAGGGTAGCCAGTGTTACGAGCGTCCACCTGCTCGAAGGATGCCCGCTCACTTAATCCAGCCTTGTTAAATTTGTGCTGACTAATCACCAACATATAAGGTGAAACATCAGTAATGCGAAAGGTGGCCTGTGGAAACCGCTGTGCCAGTGCCAGCGCTCCACCACCCGTACCTGCACCAAGCTCTAGCACCGTCTCAATTTGAGCGTCTTCAGGAATTAGTTCAGCCATTGTCTCGCGCAACTGCTGGCAACTAACATTGTGGCTGAGGGGAATAATGGCATCCATCGCAGCATCCCAGGCTAAACACGACTGAGGGTTAGTGTAAGAATCTGTTGACCCATGAATGGGAGCGTGGATATAGTCAGGGTAATATTCATGCTCAGTATGGTAGCTTTTGAGTTCCTCTTCCCAATGAATTGAGGCATATTCCTGCATTACTGAGGGCATCGCTGCGGTGATGCGTTGAATTACCTCGGTTCGATACGCTTGTTTTTTTTCTGCGTTCCATCTCGGCATAATCATCTCCTACTTACACTCGTTACTGGTGTTCCTAGATTCCAATCTGGGAACGAAAAATAAACTGCAAATATAATAGAGCAATACTCCAGACAGTTTTTAATTGAGCCAATTCACAAGAAAGCTATCGATCCATTAGGGTGCTGGTTAAAACAAACAAGCATCGGAACGATAGCTATATGTAAATTGTACAGAGTCTGCTAGAAAAAATGGGCGGTTTGGGCAACCACAGATGAAGGAGTTAACAAAAGAATATTGTCATCTCTAGTAATGTACCAACGTGCCAAGACAGTTTACTCTATACAAGCCATCAGGAATTGAATGACTAAGTTTGTAAGCCACTTTAACTAACGAGTGAACGGTGCTACTAGTGTAAAAGTGGCATCGTTTAAAAACAAGCTAGCACTGGTATACGGGTCAATATATAGCTTGAAGTTTCTGTGACGTATATAGTAAGTAGGAAAATTATATGACTGAAAAGAAACATTTGTTGAACTTGCTAAACCTGGTTTTATACAAAACGTTGCATCAGCTTTTAACTGTGCAGTATTGTCATTGCGATCTAATCTAATTTGAAAATTTTGATGTCTTAAGTAATATCCTGGCAAATTTGAGGATTCAAATGAAACACAGTTAGAAGACGCTAGCCCTGACCTTACTCTAAAACTTGCGTCTCCTCTGTCTAGAGAACTTGAAATGAGGCTAACTTCGCCAAGGAAATTGCGATGACGAATATAGTAGCTACGAAGATTAAATGCTCGTATTGAGACAGATGGTTCAACAGGAGTTGACTCTGCGATCGCAGGATTAATTGATGTAGAAATAGATATAGGAAGCGCTGATAAGGTTAGCGCTAGTGCAAAGAGGTTATTTTTCATGGCTACAATCTTTTTAGATGACCATTTAGCAAAACAATGCTCTTACTTAAAAATTGTAGTATTAATTCTAAAAATGCTAGAAATTAGTTAGAAATATTCACATAATTCGTCTTAAGCTTAAAGCTTCGTGCGATGAAAATACTCTTATTAATTGCTGCATTAATACTGAGTTAATTAAACTCTAAAAAAACAAATTTTACGTAAAATTATGTTTATATGAAAGTTAAAGATTGAACCAAGTATCAGGGCTGAATGTTACTAAAATAGGCATTTCAGCTTTTGTTAATGCCATTGGCATCAATGCGCTAGGGGCGCAAGGCCTTGCGCCCCTACGACAGGTGTGGTTCAAATACATGAAAACTACTGTAAATTAACTCTCATGCCCATTAGTCTGCCTAAGTAATGGGGATTGTGACATTCCCTAATATCTTGGAGCGGCAGATGTAAATAAAGCTAATACCAATTTGGGAAAAGAACACAACAGATACCTGAGTAGGGATGCGCAGCTACCTGTATGCCCCTACAAGTAATCCATCTGTCGCAAAGATTAATTAAATTGGTATAACTGTTTAAATTTAAGTAAATACTGAAAAAAATCTGAAAAATTCCGCTAAAGTCTTATTTAAAACAAACTTTATTCTTTCTACAAATGAATATAGAAGAAGCACTAGTAATTTTAGATACATTCCTTGAACATGGCTTAAGTGATGTTCAAGAAATAGTATTTCGTAAAGCTTGGGAAGGGCAAACTTATCCAGATATCGCCGAAAGCTGTGGTTATGATGCCAATTATATAAAAGATGTTGGTTCTAAGTTATGGAAGCTACTTTCACAAGCTTTCGGGGAAGAGGTGACAAAAAGTAATTTTCGCTCAGTATTGAGACGACGAAGCCTTGGGCGGGCTTTGCCTACGCAAAATAGCGTTTTGTCAGAAAAACTACAACCTGTGCCAGCAGTCTTGAGACAGTCTCAGCCAACAAGTAGAGCCAAAGATGGAATATCAGGGTCTTCTTTAACGATCGAAAAACAAGACGAGAGAAAAACCCCAGTCCCTAATCCCGACTTCTTAGAAAATCCTGGTGGCTCAGTGCCGCTCAATTCCTTTTTTTACATAGAGCGTCCGCCAATTGAAGAACGCACATATACCGAAATCAACAAACCTGGAAGTCTAATCAGAATCAAAGCCCCCAGCAAAATGGGAAAAACATCCCTAATGCACAGAATTCTTACTCATGCAAAACAGACTGGGGTACACACCGTACAGATCGGTTTACAAAGAGCAGATAGTCAAGTTTTCACTAGCTTAGACAAATTCTTACGCTGGTTTTGTGCGAATATCAGCCGACAGTTGAACCTAGAGATCAGACTGGATGATTATTGGGATGAGGATATTGGCAGCAAAGTTAGCTGCACATTGTATTTACAAGAGTATGTGCTAGAAAAAATCGACGCTCCGGTAGTCTTAGCTTTGGATGAAGTGAATCAAATTTTCGAGTATCCAGAAATCTCTAGGGATTTTCTCCCACTACTGCGTTCTTGGTATGAAGATGCTTCCGAATTAGAAATTTGGCAAAAACTCCGATTAGTAGTAGTTCATGCCACTGAAGCTTATATGCCATTAGATATTAATCAATCCCCCTTCAATGTGGGATTACCGATTAAGTTACCAGAATTTAGTTTAGAGCAGATGCAGGATTTGGCAGTGCGTCATGGACTCGATTGGGCCAAAGGTGAGAAAGGTTTGGAAAAGCTGGCTCCTCTACGAGCAATGATTGGTGGTCATCCTTATTTAGCTCGTCTGGCTCTTTATAACCTGGGAAATCAAACAGTAAGCCTGGAGGAGTTATTACAAGAGGCTCCGACAATTGCCGGCATCTACAGCAACTATTTACGGCATCATCTAGCAAATCTTCAAGAACATCCCGAACTGGCGATCGCACTTAAACGGGTAGTTACCTCTCCAACAAGTGTACAACTAGAAGCGATCGCTGCCTATAAATTAGAAAGTATGGGTCTGGTAAAACTTGAAGGAAATCAGGCAATGCCTAGCTGTGATTTGTACCAGCTATATTTCCAAGAGCAATTAACCTAAACGCTATGAATAAGTACGAATATCAAATTGGCGGTAGTCTCAAAGTCGATGCTCCTAGCTATGTAGAACGGCAGGCTGACTTTGAACTTTATAATGCTTTAATTCAAGGTGAATTTTGTTATGTCTTTAGTTCCCGACAAATGGGTAAATCTAGTTTGCGGTTACAAACAAGACATAAATTAGAACAAGCAGGCTACAGTTGTGCTTCTATCGATATGACTCGCATCGGCAACGGCAATATTACTCCTGCTCAATGGTATAAGGGCATAGTAGTTGACTTATTAAGGAGCTTTAATCTCTTTAGCAAAGTTAATATAAAAGCCTGGTGGTCAGAGCGTGAAGATTTACCTGCATTACAGCGATTGAGCCAATTTGTAGAAGACATTTTGTTAGTTGAACTAAAAACTGAAAAAATATTTATTTTTATTGATGAAATTGATAGTGTTTTAGGCTTGAATTTCCCGGTAGTAGATTTTTTTACTTTAATTCGCTCATGCTACAATCAACGAGCCGAAAATTCCGAATATAACCGTCTAACTTGGGCATTATTCGGAGTCGCAACGCCTTCAGATTTGATTGCCGATCGCAACTGTACCCCATTTAATATTGGTAAATCTATTGAACTGCACGGCTTTAATTTATCGGAAGTTCAGCCATTAGCGGCAGGTTTAGAAAATAAAGTGGCTAATCCGATGGCAGTTCTCAAAGAAATTTTAGCTTGGACAAATGGTCAGCCATTCCTGACTCAAAAACTATGTCAGATAGTAGTGCAAGAAAGAAACTCTGGAAGCAAAAATGTTGAAGAACACAGAAGCATAGAAGTTGATGAGCGTTATAAATTGGATAACCATTTACCGATTATTAATCAACATCTGATAAATTTTTATTACCAATTTCCCTTGTTAATTTTAGAAAAACTAGTGCAAACCCATATTATTGAGAAATGGGAAGCAAAAGACGATCCAGAGCATTTGAAAACAATCCGCGATCGCCTGCTGATAAATGAGCAGCGTGCTGGAGGTTTACTAGGATTGTACCAGCAAATTTTACAAGGTATTCAGATAGCTAGTGATGATGGAGAAGAACAAATAGAACTGCTGTTATCGGGGTTAGTAACCAAGCACCAAGGGCAATTAATAGTAAAGAACCGGATTTATGAAGAGGTTTTTAATCAAGCTTGGGTAGAAAAACAATTAGCAAAATTACGACCCTACTCCCAAGCATTCAATGCTTGGGTAGCCTCAGATCGCTGTGATAATTCCCGACTATTACGCGGGACAGCTTTACATGAAGCTTTAGCTTGGTCGCAAGGCAAAAGCTTAAGTGATTTAGATTATCAGTTTTTAGCAGCTAGCCAAGAATGCGATCGCCGAGAAGTTGAGACATGGTTAGAAGCAGAACGAACTAAAGAAGTTAAAGCTCGACTAGTTCAAGAGCAAAAAGCAGCTAGATTTCAAAGATTATTTTTTATAGGCGCGTTCGGTTGGGCATTAATAGTTGTTTTAGGATTGGCGATGGTGACTTTCGAGTATAAAAAGCACTGTTCAGTAACCTCAAAGCAATTACTACATTACCCATGAGTGCTGGAGTTTAGACTAGTTATAGCTGCGAAACTGCTGAACAAATCAGATATAAAAATTTGTTAATAATCACTAGTTGGTACATATAATTAGTGATTATTAATCAAGCCAGTTTTAACTATATTATCCCGCTAAGTTTGATAGGATAATTAAAAATCATCCTCAAATTTAATTGATAGTAATCATTTCAAACAAAACTGTAATGAATTATTTTATTTTTGAGAGTCTCTCGGCTAATAATAGTTAAAGAATAATCTGGGTTTTTCCCCTCTTTTTGCTTGCATTGGGATGCTCCCGTTTTATAGCGATATTTTTTGTCATGTTACTATTAAGTCTGAACCTTATATCTTTACCCATAGCTAAGACCACGAAAAAAGCGATGAAAGTGATAATCTTTGCTATATTAGTATCGGTAGTAATCTCAGCAATCATAGGATTGCTCTGGGCAATAATTTATCTACTGTATAGCCAAAATATTCAAGTAACTCTCAAGTTATTTTTCTACTCATTTTTGGGAGGATTGCTTGGTGGAATAGTTGGTGGTTTTATTGGTAATTTAGTTGGTTCGAGGGTAGCTGAAGGATTTTCAGCTGATTTCTTTATTAGTTCTGAAGGCTTCAGCTGGCTTCTTTGGATTTCAATTTTCTGGATTATAGGCATTATTGAAGGAGCAGTTTTACCAGGATTGATTTTCATCAGATTTTATTCATAATCCGTTCTGTATAAGTACGTTTTTTTAGCTCTATTCGTGCATATTTTTTGATTTTTCGCCGAATTCTGGTCTTTTGTGTTATGTGTTTAACTATAAAATTTTACGGTTCGTAATACTATACATATATCAATGAAAACTCAAAGTGTCATAGCAATCGTAACGATTCCAACAGTAATTTTAGGAACGCTTGGAGCAATTTGGGCAATATTTTATTTCAGATATACTCAAAATACTCAAGCAAGTTTTGAATTATTTTTCTACTTCTTTTGTGCCGGTTTGATTGCTGGAATAGTTGGTCTAATTATTGGTTTTTTATTTCAGAGTATTGTAGGTTAATAAAGTATCAGGTTTGGCATGGACATTATTATATTTCGTGAATAGGTAAAACCTAAATCGATATTTATCCTAGACTGCCTCTCTAGGTTATCTGTTGAAATATTGTTTTGCTGCCAGTATCTGGAATTTTGTGAGCCACCTTCCTATGGTGAAAGCCTAGTTTATAATAAACCCTCTACCTCAGCAAATTTCCGCAAGCGTGGTAGACATTGACGTTGATAGAAACTGCTTAATGTCGCAATTGACAGCCCAAAGTCTTTTGATAATTCTTTCCAGCTAACTTCTGGGGGTAAGCGTTTGAGAATTAATACCTGACAATTTACGTCTGGACGCCCTTTAATGTGAGTACTACGTAGTTCCATATCCGAGTCTGTCTCCACCCATGTCTCCAGGTTTTCCAAAATAGGAGGTGCTTGGGGGGTAGCTGGTATATTATCTATCGGGTCAATAGTTTCACCAATCTCACCCGACTTAGACTGACGAACCCCAAAGGAGACTGTTATGGCTTTTTCCCGGTTTTGGTTGAGATAAAAATCTTGTAGTCTGCGTTTTAGGTAAGCATCTAGCCAATTAATCACACTACCTTGAGTGGAGTCATAGGCTTGACCTGTTAGACCATCACAAACATTGCGGCAGAAATACAACCAAGTTTGTTGCAGTGCGTCTTGATAGTAGGGAGTATTTTCCTTCCAGAGTTTACCTTGTGTCAAACGAATGATTTGCGTGAGCAACTTCTGACGTTGAGAGCTTCCAGGTGAATGTCTACGGGCTTGGTTAACTAAGGATGCTAGCTGTTTATTTAGATCCTCCTTAGCTGAAATGCTAGACAACGGATACCTGACTTCCTGGTTTATTGGTAGTGAATGACTCTGAATATCCAAATCAGTAGTAACATCTTCTACAGTCAAAGAGTTATTGCTCGCATTATCAGTTTTAACAGCAATGCTATCCATATTTCCTTGCTCAGATGCCTGAATACAACGATGAATTGCTTCTTCAGGCGGGATAAAATCTTGGTTTATACTATTTTTTCGCATCTTATTTTCTTTCCTGAAGCATTTTTTTGGGCATACTTTGCAGACTTGATGCAGTAGCCAAACATTTCTTTGCTTGATTTTTGATGCTATCTATGATTATCTGTCAGATATCAGAGATGATAACTGCATGGTTGCAATGGGCAATACACTTTTGTTCGCCGATTCAATTCAATCCACATAATCAACTCAGTAAGAGGAAATAATTAAATGTAAAATGCAAATCAGAAGAACCTGTTACTGTTGGGCTTTTCCCTTCTGCTTCTACTTAGTTAGACCTTCTTGAGGTTTTGGATTGAAGTTTACTTTAACCATACCTTTAATTTAGTGAATCACTCACTTTTTAACAGCATGAAAAAGTCATAATTTGTCAGGAATTTTGCTGTCAAAGTTTTATTAATTTATGTAAAAAATGTTGCTAACCTCAGAAAAAATCTTTTTTCCCACCTGTGTTAGCAGTTTTAGATTAGAAGTCTTGACTAAAGGTATAGCGAGGGACTGGGGACTGGGGACTGGGGACTGGGTGAAAAGTATTTTTATGTCTAAGTTTTATCATCTGTTGATGTCCTAATCACCAAGGCTTGTGCTATATCTTCTAGCAATCTCAGACTACTTATTCATTTACGGAAGTTTTGATACAAAATACTTTAGCGGCTTGCTGAAATGATATTAGTAGGAGATGATATCACGGACGCTAGCACAATGGTACTCCTGTCCGTTTAACTCTAGATAATTGACAGTTATTTCTACGGCTATGTCCTGACCATCTTGAGTTCGTTGACTAGACTCAAAAGTGAGAGAGCCTTTTTGTCTAACTTCTTCCCAGTGCGATCGCCAAGTAACCGTCGAAAAATTTGGATCTATATCGTAAACAGTCATGGTCAACAATTGGGCGCGGGAGTAGCCAAGATGACGACAGGCGGCTTCATTCACGTAAACTAGCTGGGCATCCGAATTTACAAAAAAGATAGAATCCTTAAATTTATCTAAATAAAACTGACTGAGGCGCAGGGCTGATTCTGCTTTTTGGCGATCGCTAATTTCCTGCTGCAAAAGTATATTTTGCTGGGTCAGTTGTTTTTGCAACCTTCCGATAGTCAAGTTATTTTCTACACGGGCAAAAACCTCTTCTTCACTAAAAGGTTTAGTAATATAATCCACTCCCCCGACTGCAAAAGCTTTAACTTTGTCAAAAACTTCATCCAAGGCGCTAATAAAAATCACCGGAATGTCGCGGGTTTTCTCTGAGGCTTTCAAATGTTGACAGACTTCATAACCATTCATTTCTGGCATCATGATGTCAAGCAAAATTAAATCGGGCGGTGCAGCTTGTGCTGTTTTCAAAGCTGTTTGTCCGTTAATAACTCTCCGAATTTCATAGCCAACCTGAGTTAGCATAGCGGATAAAAGTCGCAGATTATCGGGTGTATCATCAACAACAAGAATATTTGCTTTTGGTAGCTGAACTTGATGGTTATCCATATTTATTAGAAATAATTTATTA
The DNA here is from genome assembly GCF_034530975.2 of Nostoc sp. DedQUE07. Lineage (NCBI taxonomy): Bacteria > Bacillati > Cyanobacteriota > Cyanophyceae > Nostocales > Nostocaceae > Nostoc > Nostoc sp. DedQUE07. Next base: position 41,790 of record NZ_JAVRCC020000007.1, read on the forward strand.
GAAAATAATTCAGGAGTCAGAAATCAGAATTCAGAATTTAATTGGAGTCCGACTGGTAAATCAATGAGTTTAGTATAAGATCCCTACCAAATCTTCTTTCTAGTGCATTCACTACACGAAGATTTAGCGATATTTAATTAGTGGCAGGTCTCAATCCCCCACTTTCTTGTTTTGACTTCTGAATTTTGATTCAAAAATCATTTCTTACAGTTGTGTTAAATCAATAACTTTATCAATGCGAAAGTTATTAACCCAATCAGACAGAGTGTTTGTCAAAAGAGCAGATTCTTCAGGAATTTGCTCAAGTAAGCTAAAAATCAGCTTTTCATCAGTACACAGCGCCGCTTGGTGGAGCTGTGCTACCCACTCAGTGGGCATCTGAGCCAGCATCTCTTCTAATGATAAAATTTTCAGGTCGGAATTTTCAGCAAATTCGTCTTTTTGAAGGGGTTTATCTGCATATACATAACGCACCCCTAAATATTTAGACATCATATTCAAGATTACTTCCTCTCGGAACGGCTTACGTACAAAATCGTTGCAACCAGCCGATAAAACCACAAAGCGTTCCTCGTCAAAAGCACTAGCAGTTAGGGCAATAATCACAGTAGCTTGACCTTTTAAAGTAGCTCTAATTTGTTTAGTAGCTTCATACCCATCCATTACAGGCATCCGCATATCCATCCAAATCAGTTGCGGTTCCCAAGTTTCCCAAAGAGTCACCCCTTCTTGACCATTTTCAGCATGGCGTACCTCGAAGCCAAGGGATACTAGCATCTTGACTAAGAGTTGGCGATTTTCCCATTTATCTTCAACTACTAAGATTCGGTATTTTGGTTGATTAGGCTCTAAACCAATTACTTGTCGTTTTAGCTGTAGAATTGGAGCTTCAGCTACTTCTGCTAGACTAATTTGCAGATCGAAAGAAAAAATCGTTCCTTGTCCCAAAGTACTGCTAACAGTAATACTTCCCCCCATTAGATGCACAAATTGTTGGCTAATAGTTAAACCCAAACCTGTTCCTTGCTGAGATTTTCGACCTGCTTCTGTTTGAACAAAGGGTTTAAACAACTTTTCAATTTCGGCAGGTGCAATCCCTGTTCCGGTATCTTCAACTTCAAAATGAAGCCAAAAGAATGAAGGATGGGAGTTTCTTATTACTTGTGTCCCTTCTTGTTGCTGTAGTCTACTTTCTTCCTTCATTCTAACTCGTAAACTGACGCCACCTTCTTGAGTAAATTTGATAGCATTACCAAGGAGATTAATCAAGATTTGACGCAATTTACTTTCATCTGTATGCACATATCTAGGAACTTCCGGTCTACGTTCAAACATCAACTGTAAACCTTTGGATTCCGCTTTAATTTGAAACATCTCTTCAAGTGAATCAAGTAGAGTGTACAAGTCAAAGCTATTGTTATTCAGTGTCGTTAAACCCGCCTCAATTTTGGACATTGACAACACATCATTAATCAAGGTAAGCAAATGCTCTCCACTGCGACTGATAATTTCTAAATGTTCCAACTGAGAAACATTGATAGAAGAATCGCGCATCATTAGCTGAGTAAAGCCAAGGATGCTGTTAAGAGGAGTACGAAGTTCGTGACTCATGTTTGCGAGAAATTCGCTTTTGGCACGGTTGGCAGTTTCGGCTTCTTTGGCTTTTAGTTCTAATCTATGGCTATAATTCTCTAACTGTTCGCCAGAAATTTTTAACTGTCGCGTTAGCCAAGACACTCCAATCAATAGAAATCCCATTGATAAGAATCCCACTAGCATCATCGTTCCTGCTAATCGTTGAGCCGGCGCAAAGGCTTCTTCCTGGTTCATCTCCACCATTAAGGCCAGGTCTTGATCGTTGAGCCAGTGATATACCCCAATTACTAACACTCCAGCATAGTTTGGATAAAGTCCTTGACCGCTAATTCCACCCATTGCTGCATCAATACCTTGGCTGCTAACCCCTTGAGAAAAGTCCGGTGTTTTATTTTTATCTTTAGAAATAAAAGCGTTTTTAGTTACTAAAGAACCAACTAAATAAGTTTCTCCGCTCTTACCTAAGCCTGTACGTTCTCGTACAATTTGATCTATTCTGCCTAAATTTAGATCGGCTAAAAGGACACCTTGACGTACCTTGGCTGCATCACGTAGAGGGGTTGCAAAAGTAACTGATGGCTTACCAGTAATCGGTGAGGCATAAAAGATGGGGGCAAAAGAGTCTCCTGGCTGAATCTGTTCAATATAGGTGATGTTAGCTGAAATTTCATATTGACCTTCACGCTGTTTATTAGTAGATAAAATAATCCGATTGCTCCGGTCAAGAATGGAAATTTCTCCCAGACTTGGCTTGATTGTAGCCATATTTGCAAGATAATCTGAGAGAACTTTGTAAGCTTTTCGATAATTTGCGTCGGCGGGTTTGGAATTTAAAAGGATTTGAAAATTATTTTGTACGTCTGGAAACTGAGTTACTAAGAGAAAGTCTCGTTCTTGGTCTTCAAACCAACGGGTAATTTCTTCTTCTTTGAGAGTGGCAGCAGCACTGAGCCGTTCAAAAGCAGCTTGCTTCAAAGCTTCCCTCGCATTGATAAAAGCAAATCCTCCTACTACACCTACAGTTACTAAGGATAGGAATAAGAAGGAACTGGCAACTTTAATAGTTAGGTGCTGATTCCAGAAGTTCATATATTTACAACTTGTTTCTTATTCTAAAGATATTTATCTTTTTTATTATTCATGTAGATTGATTATTCCTTTAGTTAATATAAATAATTATTGATTACCATTGAGCAAAAATCTGTTTTATCCGCTTAATTGCTTCATCAGTTGCTTGCTTTGAAGAAATTTTATCTACAATTATTCGATTCAGAGCTTTTCCCCAGATATTCTCCTCTAACACTACGCTGTATGCCGGGTTTTGGACATAATAAAATAACCGCGTTGAACCTTCCGTCACTGTCTTGACCGCAGTTGAAACGTGTGGGTCAGCTGGGTTTTTCCAAAATGGGTCTTGCCAAAGTGTCTTGATGACAGGTAAATTACAACCTCCAGCAGCTTTCAGATACTTACCTATCACCTGTGATTGGGTGAGATATGCAAGAAAATCCAAAGCTTTTTTCTGTTGCTGGGAATCGGCGAACAAAACTGCTTGCCGAAGTGTGAGTAGATAACGCATTGGCTTGCCGTTGGGTTTGTTGGGAAATTTTAAAATACCAAGCTTATGGCGATAGGTGTCGGGATCTTGGCGCACAGAGCAAGGAATTGAGAGGGTGTTGTTAGGAGTCATCATCACCACACGGTTGAGCAAGCTGCGATTATTATCTGGATTTAACCAATTGAGTGCATCTGGTGGCACATAACCTTGTTGGTAAAATTTGGTATACCAATCTAATGCTTGGACAATTTTTTGTCTGACCTTTGGATCGTCGATTAGCAGTTTACCGTTGGAGTCAAGAATTTGCACATCGTATGCTTCTAAAATATGCTCAAAAAAGATGTAGGTATCTGAAGCTCCAGTAGAAAAAGGAAAACCTAGTCCATAAATATCCTGTTTTTGCTGTTTTGCCCGCAAATCATTTTGTACTTTTTTCCAAAATTCCCAAAAACTATCCCAATCTTTGGGAATATCGCTTTCACTGTGACCTATTTGGTTTAGCAAGTCTCGCCAGTAAAAAATATGAACCGTTGCCTGATTGATTGGAACTGCATAGTAGCTTCGCTTTTTTGCAGCATTATTATAATAATTAACAGCTTGCAGGGCATATTCAGGATAAAGATTTTTGACTGGCTCAATTACATCCGTTACATCCGCTAGTTTCCCTTCCCAAGCCAAATGCGGATTCAAGGCTCTTTCAGCGCCGTAACTCATCATGATATCGGGTGGATTACCTGCGTGAATGGCCCTACGCGCCTTCTGCGGTAGCTCATCGCCAATATAGAAGGAAAGCTTGACTTGATTACCAGTTTGTTTTTCCCAGTTGCTCACCAACTGCTTGATTGCTTCATCTTCATCGACAGTAAAACCTTTATCCCACCAAATCTTTAAAACGGTGTTGTCAGTAGGGGAATGGGTGACTGAAGATTGTTTTAATTGAGAGGTGTTACTACAAGCAATAATTATCAAGCTGAGTGTCAATACGATGAACACATATCTGCAATAATAGTAATATTGCGGCTGATTATGAAAGCCTTTAGCAATTTGACTAGCTTTTGTTTTAAATGTCATATTTATAAAAGCTTACTGCCATTGGTCAAAAATTTGCTTAATTCGGGCGATCGCTTCATCAGCTGCTTGCTCTGGAGAAATTTTATCTACAACAATTCGATTGAGCGCCTTACCCCAGACATTATCTTTTAAAACCAAGCTATAGGCTGGGTTTTGGACAAAATAAAATGAGCGAGTTTCTCTGTTGAGAAATATATTAATGGCAGTCGAGAGATAAGGATCTTTGGAATTTTTCCAAAAAGGATCTTCCCACGCTGATGTTAAAACTGGTAAATGACGGCCTCCAGAAGCCTTGAGATAATTTCCCATCACTTCTGGTTGTATTAAGTATGCAAGAAACTCCTTAGCTAGTTTCTGTTTCTGAGAATCGGCAAATAAAAACGCTTCCTTCACCGTAATTAAGTAGCGCATTGGCAAGCCATTGGGTTTATTTGGAAACTCTAAGATCCCAAGTTTTTGATAATATGTATCGGGGTTTTGCCGCACAGCAGCAGGAATTGAAAGCGAGTTGTTAGGAGTCATCACCACGCTTTGATTGAGTAAGCTACGATTATTATCTGGATTCAACCAATTTATAGCATCTGGTGGAACATAGCCTTGCTGATAAAAATTTGTGTACCATTTTAAGCTGTTAATAATGCCTTGACGCACTTTCGGCTCGTCAAGAAGGAGTTTATCCATAGAATCTAAAATTTGCACGTCGTATGCTTCTAAAATCTGCTCAAATAAATAGTATGTATCAGCAGAACTAATGCCGAAAGTAAATCCTAATCCATAAATATTCTGTTTTTTATCTGGTATTTGTTTTGTCCGCAAGTCATCCTGTATTTGTTTCCAAAGCTCCCAAAAATCATCCCAATCTTTTGGTACATCACTTTCTTTACGACCTATTTGCTTTAGCAAATCTCGCCAGTAAAAAATGTGAATAGTTGCTTGGCTCATTGGCAGAGCATAGTAGCTTCGCTTTTGAGTAACATTGTTATAAGACTGAACAGTTTTGAGGATTTTTTCTGGATAAAAACTTTTAAGTGGCTCAATTACATCTGATACATCTGCTAGTTTGCCTTCCCAACTTAAACGGGGAATAATTTCTCGATCGGCAGTATAACTGGTAACAATATCAGGTAGGTTGCCAGCCTGAATTTCTCTTTGAATCTTCCGTGTTAGCTCATCTGTGGAATATAAAGAAAGCTTGATTTTGTTGCCAGTTTGTTTTTCCCACTCACTAACTAGTTGCTTGAGAGCTTCATCCTCTTCCTGAGTAAAACCTTTATCCCACCAAATCCTTAAATCGGTACTTTCACTAGATAACTTATTAAATGGGGAAGGCGAGGATTGATATGTGTTAGTGCAAGCAACAATTATTAAGCAGAGGATTAATGCGATGAGTGCGTAGCGACGGTTGGTTAGTCTTGGTACTACACTAAAAGCTTCTTTAGCTTTCTGCTGACTCTTCAAGACTTGAGTAATCTGACTGGCTTTTTTTCTGGACACCACACTTCTAGAGCTTATATTTAAACTGAATAGATACAGCAGAATTCAGAATTCAGAATTCAGAAGTCAGAATTCAGGAGTAAAACACGCTTTATATCTGAGTAACAGATTTAGCTTGTTTACTTTACAGCTTGAAATCTACTGTATATTCAATTTAAGGCTTTTTGTTGGTCTCTCAATAATTTACAAGCGATCGCTCTTAAAAGAGATGGGCAATTGCTTGCTCTTTGCACGGAAGGAAGCGCCTTAGCAAAGCGGGGCGCTAGCACCTCGCCTCCCTATTTGCACCGATTAGAATAATTATTCTGCCGCGTGGTTTAATAATTCCATTGATGAATCGAATGCAAGGCGTTATATTAAGCACCTCGCATTCTGAAGATTTCTATTTGACTGTGGGGTTGAGGATTAAACAACTACCAAGTTATTTTGACTTAGTGACACTCCACCAGATAGTTGTGCAAATTGTACCTGAGCAAATCCACCCGCACTACCATCTTGGTCAAAATATAGTGCGCCTGTAGTGTTGTTATAGATAACTCGCTGATTGCTGGTTGTTGCAGATGTTCCAAGGGTAAAAGAGCTAGCTGAGAGTAAACCTGATGATAACGCGCCACCAAAACCAACAGCCGATACCTGAATCAGTTCATTAGTCGCGTTGAAATTATAAATATTATCAATGCCTTCACTGAAACTATTGAAAACAAAGGTATCAGTACCAGCTCCTCCATAAAGGTTGTCATTACCTTTGCCACCTTTGAAGGTGTTCTTGCCAGAAGCGCCAGAGGCTGTGAGAGTATCATTACCATCGCCTCCATCCAGTAGATTATTGCCTGATGAATAGTCAACAATCAAGCGATCGTCACCAGCATCACCATTGAGCGTGTTATTGCCAGAGACAGTATAAGCTCCGTATGAGGAATATAAGGAGGCTGAACCAGCGGCTGTGAGAGTATCATTGCCATCGCCCCCATTCAGTAGGTTATTGCCTGATGAATAGTCAGTAACTAAGTTATCGTCACCAGCGCCACCATTGAGGGTGTTCTTACCAGAGATTGCATCGAGATCAAAATCGCCTCGGTAGTCGTCATAGGAGCCAGAGACGTTAAGAGAATCATTATCATCACCACCAGAGAGCGAATTATTCCCATTTGAATAGTCAGCACTCAAGTAATCCTTACCTGCACCGCCGAGAATCGTGTTATTTCCACGTCCCCCAGCGAGGGTATCGTTGCCATTGCTCCCCACAATCAAATCATCGTAGTTCGTACCTGAGATATTTAATTGTTCGATATTCTTGTAGCTCACCTGATTCGGGCCTGCTGTAATCGAACCAGCATTAGTAGCAGCATTGAATGTTGAAGTGATTCCCTGGCCGATGGAATAGTTATAGAAAGACAACAAATCATCACCCTTCCCTCCATCTATAGTATCTTTGCCGCGATCGCCTCCGGTGAGTGTATCGTTGCCATTGCCCCCGACAATCAAATCATCGTAGGCTGTACCTGAAATATTTAATCGTTCGATATTCTTGTAACTAACCTGATTCGTGCCTGATGTAATGGAGCCAGTGTTAGTAACAGCATTGAATGTCGAAGTGATTCCCTCACCCCCGCTAGAATTACTGTAATAATAGCCTTCTAATAAATCATCACCTTTTCCGCCATCGATAGTATCATTGCTACTATTGGCATAGAGCGAGATAGTATCGTTGCCATTACTCCCCACAATCAAGTCATTGTAGGCTGTACCTGAGATATGTAATCCTTCGATATTCTTGTAGTTAATCAGATCCGTGCCCGCCTTAATCGAGCCAGTGTTAGTAGCAGCATTGAATGTTGTTGTAATTCCCCCACTAGGATAGATATACGAAACGCTTAACAAATCGTTACCTGTTCCCCCATCTACTGTTTGAGTCGCTAAGGAAAGTGGAGAAGTATATAGGACGAAAGAGAAGGAATCATTACCATTCTCTCCATTGAAAATGTTATTACCAAACCTACCCTCGGCTTTTTTGTCGTCGTAGTAGCCAGAGGCAAAGAAAGAATCATTGCCATCCCCGCCATTGAGGATGTTATCGCCCGTTGAATAGTTAACACTCAATTGATCGTCACCAGCACCACCATTGAGTGTGTTATCACCAGAGGTAAAAGAGGCGGAATAGTCGTATTCGCGAGAGGCACTAAGAGAATCATTGCCATCTCCTCCATTGAGGATGTTATCGCCTGTTGAAAAGTTAGCATCTAATTGATCGTCACCAGCACCACCGTTGAGGGTGTTATTGCCATCTGTCTTAGACGCAGAGAGATTATCACTGCCATCTTCTCCATTGAGGATGTTATCGCCTGTTGAAGAGGTAGCACTGAATTGATCGTTACCAACACCACCGTTAAGGATGTTATCGCTTGTTGAATAATCAACATTCAAGTAATCGTTACCTTCACCGCCAAAAATTGTATCATTGCCATAATTTGAATCGTTGCCACTACTGCCTCCGAAGAGTAAATCGTTGCCATTGCTTCCGACAATAAAATCAGCGTAGGTTGTACCTCTAATTTCTAATTGTTCGATATTGGTGTAGTTAATCCGATTTGTGCCAGCCTGAATTGAGCCAGTGTTAGTAGCAGCATCGAAACTCGAAGTGATTCCTTTAGTAGCACGGGTGTAATATACAGACAAAGAATCCTGACCTGTTTCTCCATTTACACTTTGAGTCGTTAAGGAAGAGGGGGCAGTTTTTGAGGCGGACAAATGGAAGTCATCATTACCAGCGCCTCCATTTAGAGTGTTTCTACCCCGGACTTCATCGGCGTAAAAGGAATCATCGCCGTCTTTGCCTGAAACCGTATTGTTGCCAGCAGAATAGCTAATATCAAGGTAGTCATCTCCTGCATCTCCACTGAGGATGTTATTTCCAGAAGAATAGGAAGCATCAAGGGTATCATTTCCCTCATCACCCCGCACCAGATTATTACCAGTACCACCACGGAGAGAGTCGTTACCTGTACCACCACGGAGGGAGTCGTTATCCGTACCACCAAGGAGAGTATCATTGCCTGCACCACCAATGAGGGTATCATTTCCGGCATCACCGCTTAAAAGGTCGTTGCCATTTTTGCCATCGATGATATCATCACCCACTTTAGCGTTAATTGTATCTGCGTCCTGAGTACCCAATAGAGTATCTTTACCGTTGGTTCCAATGATATTCACCATAACTCTTACCTTCCTGAATCGATATTTTGAGTAACTTCAGCTATTAACTTGTTGTTAATGTTGTTTGAGGACACACGGAAATCGCCGAGAGTTGACGCTTTCGACATACTGTTATGCCACCCTTGAGGGTTAGCATTTTCTCGAAGATTTACCCTATTGATGAGCTTGTAAGTAGGACTTATCTAACTGACTTGAAAAAGTTAGGAGGCAGGAGATTCAAAGTTAAATTCTTTGCCTATTCCCTATTTCCTTTTTCATTCGTTATTTGTGTACCCGTTAATAATGCTAGTTAAGACTATCTAAGTCTTAGCATTGTACATATTTATGAGCGTGTATTTAGGAAAACAGATGGTTTCACACTTTTTTATCATTCTCGATCCGCAGATCAACCTAGCCATCACTGACAAAGTGTCGAAAAATCAAGCTTGAATGCCTAAAACCCACACTTCATATTTCTTCTCAAAGCGTAGCCCTACTGTGGTAAATATAGAGAATAATTCACTTTCGATAGGGAAATAATTTTTATGCAGTTGTTGTGGGCTATTGCCCGTAAGTGTGTAGCTTAAAAATAGGGAACATCTAAATAACACTTTGATAACCATATCTGAAGATTTACTGAGATGTCCACACTTATAGACATATCTTTGCATACTCTTTACATTATTTGCCGATCGGTATAATCTCAGTACTTATCTTTATATATTCTTCATGTCTGAAAACCACTAATAATCTAGAATACAGCAGCTAAACAGCAGCTAAACAGTTGTTTTATTTGCTCGTGTAGCGTGTCGTTGCCCTTAGTAAACAAGCAAGCTGTAAGAGTTTTTGAAATCTGGGGTTATACTGTGAGTTTATGACGATAAGTTACAGGAGTTGAAAGCGATCGCTCCAAAGGATTGCCATATTATCAAGAGCTACTTAAGAATAACCTCCACCAAACATACTCTCGTAGCGTAGGCGTAGCCCGTCCTAACCATAGCCAAGAAATTACTGAGGACGGTGAATCTGAAACTCGATTATATTAGGAAGTTTTGGACAAAAATAGATTTTTATTCAAAAAAACAGTCGTCAGGAAATGAAGGCGTATTAATATAGTGGATTTCTTTAACCATGCCAATTTGAAAAAAGAATGCAATATCAATATATAGATATAAGAGAGTGTGCGAGTGTGCGTTCTGATTAGCAAAAATTTTTTAAATTGGCATCAGTATAGTATTCATATAGATGACAGTGAAGGTCAACTATAGCAATCTGATTTGATTTCTGAGTTAATCGTAGGGACTAGGGACTGGGGACTGGGGACTGGGGACTGGGGACTGGGGACTGGGAAGAAGGAATAAAGTTGTACTGAGTTTTTTTCAAAAATAAAATATGAGTTTTATAGTACTTATAGATATATAAATTTATTCCTCTTCACTTCATTAATTCTTCATACAATCAGTATTGTATGCGTTTACAATTGTTTGTGTATCGATTTAACGTAGTATGTGCTTTTTGTTTACAGCTATTTTCAGGTAAATAGACCACGCAGTAGGGGTACAAGGACTTGCGTCCCTACGACAGATATGATTCAAATACATGAAAACTGCTGTAATACCGTTTATTTGTGAAGCTGCATATAATTCACCCCCGATGGTATCTCTGCACGCGAACTGTTTGAGATCGTTATTCGGATAATGTAGGAACTCTGATGATTTCAAGGATCTGCGATCGCAAACGAAGAGATCGATGGTACATCACTGTCAATGCAAGGATTCTTTTAGATTAACCACCTTGTATGGTAATTTCTGAGCTTGATAAATAAATGTAAAGAAGAAGTTGGCATTGCATAAACTTTGCTTTCTAGCTTGATGAATTAACTAAGAAACTAAAAAATTGAAGGTACAAGATTGAAAATATCTTGTTATCTCCTTAATTAGTTGCTTCAACAACATAGTTCTTCTAAAGGAGAAAAAATGAGTACATTAGAGCAAAGTCTTAGTCAATTCCGAGCTTTACCAAAACCAGAGTCATCTCGATTAATTGACTTTGAAGAAGCAGAAATTCGTCCTGGTATAGTAAATGACACTTATATTTTAATTGTCAGAGGAACGAAACCATACTTGAATTTGGAAGTGAATCTTGTGCCACTTGTATACGTCCAGCAACCTGAATATTGGGGAGTGGAGGTCGTTGGTACTTTGCCTGGAATTGGACTACCAGCGATCGCACCTTATATAGTTTCTCTGCCAGTAGACGGCATTCGTGGCAAACAAGGTATTGAAGTTATTGGTGCTAATGGTTCCAAGCAACTGCCTTTTCTAGATGTTAAGTATTCCTAATTCCCGACATGAATATGTGTAGAACCACCATCTTAAAAGCTGTTACAAAAGCTTAAAAACCGCCCGAAAATTTATTTTCAGGCTATTAGCTCAAGTTGGTTGAAACGGACTAAAAATACTTTATTAGTCCGTTTCAACCAATTTTTGCTATTAGAGGTTGTTTGAAAAGTCTCATTTATTACTTGCCTAAGTGATTGGAAATCACGCCTACACAATCAAAACCTACTTTCGCAGAGGGTTAAAAACCCTTGTAACGCATAACTATTTTGATACGCTTCCAGACTGTAGATTTGGACGATCGCAGATGAGTTAAGATTTTTGGCAATTGTGTACTGATTGCAAAACTGCAACAGATCGCTGAAACTGGGATATGAATTTTTGAGCAGTTTATATTACTACAGGTAATGAGTCAGTTTCTCAGTACCCACAAGAAACTAGAGTTCTGGAACCATTGTAGATTTCTTTACTTATGTCGTATCCAGGAATACTGACCATACTGCTAAACCCTGGTGATTTCTAAATTTATTGTTCTCAAACCAGTAACATCAGTTTGTATGTGTTTTTTCATACAAGCAACTAGAGCAAATTATCGCAGTAGATAGAACTGTATTTGATGTCCCAAATTCAAAGGCGAATAGCCGTTCAGAAACGAGAACATCTTGCTATAAGAAAGAAAAGTTGTTAGTAAAGCCTTAAATAACGTGAGTTCGACAAGCCCTTTTTTGACCTCTCCCCCAACCCCTCTCCGACACGGAGAGGGGAGCCAAAACCCTAATTTCTCGTTGCTCCTCCCTTTCCCCGTGGGAGAGGGAGGTTGGGAGGGAGAGGTTCATCGAACTCACGTTAAATAATACTCAAAGAAGAAACCAAAGGAAAAGGTGAGAAAAAACCCACCTCTTAAGAATCGATATGATAGACAAGTAAACAAAATTTAAAAAATATTTATCGAATGGTAGATCAATCATCTGGCTTGTCCAAGGTCAAAGACTCAATAACACAAAAACTCTTCTTGGGTAATGAACCTAATGCAGAGTTAATTGCAATTCTCACCGTTTACTTTGTCCAAGGAATTTTAGGGCTATCGCGTCTAGCCGTTAGCTTTTTTCTCAAAGATGAACTACTCCTGAGTCCAGTCCAGGTATCGGCGCTATTGGGAATTGTCTTCCTACCTTGGATGATCAAGCCGGTGTTTGGTTTCATCTCTGATGGCTTGCCTATATTTGGCTATCGTCGCCGTCCTTACTTGATTTTATCCGGGATACTGGGAACTGCTTCTTGGATGAGTCTGGCCACAATAGTTCATACTAGCTGGGCAGCTACCTTAGCGATCGCTCTTGGTTCTCTTAGTGTCGCCATGAGTGATGTTATCGTTGACTCGCTAGTTGTAGAACGAGCCAGAGGCGAATCGCAAGCAAAAGCCGGTTCATTACAATCTCTCTGTTGGGGTGCTTCTGCGATCGGAGGTTTAATAACAGCCTACTGTAGCGGTCTACTACTTCAATACTTTACTACCCGTACCGTCTTTGGGATTACCGCTTTATTTCCGCTGATCGTTTCAGGGGTGGCTTGGTTAATTGCTGAGTCCCCCGTTAGCAAAGATCCTGAAGATAGTAATCAGACTAACTCTGTACCAATCAAACATCAACTGGAACAGCTACGCCAAGCCATTAGCCAAAAAACAATTTGGCTACCAACGGCGTTTATCTTCATTTGGCAAGCTACCCCAAATGCTGACTCAGCCTTTTTCTACTTCGCTACCAACGAACTCCACTTTGAACCAGAATTTTTGGGGCGAGTAAACTTGGTGGGAAGTTTCGCTTCTTTGGCAGGTGTTTGGATTTTTCAACGTTTCCTCAAAAGCATCCCTTTTCGCGTGATTTTTGCTTGGAGTACTGTGCTTTCGTCACTTTTGGGGATGACGATGCTGTTGTTGGTAACTCACACAAACAGGCTATTGGGTATAGATGACCACTGGTTTAGTTTGGGTGATAGCCTGATTTTGACTGTGATGGGAAAAATTGCCTTTATGCAAGTGATGGTGCTAACAGCAAGGCTTTGTCCTTCTGGTGTGGAAGCGACATTATTTGCCTTGCTAATGTCAGTCTATAATTCAGCCGGAACGGTTTCCCATGCAATTGGAGCATTAATCACCTATTGGCTGGGGATCACCGCAACAAACTTTGAGTCACTTTGGCTCTTGGTGTTAATTACTAACCTCAGCACGCTGTTACCCTTACCATTTATCAAATGGCTACCTGCTGCTGAAGAGCAAACTGAGACACTCAAAAATGAGGAACAAGCGTTTTTGCCAGATTTGATGTCTGAGTTGGTACTGAGAGAACCAAAGTCAGAAATAGTCGAATAGTGTAATAAATATCACGCCAATTCAAGCCATTGCGCTGCCTTGCCGTGTTAGCAACTGGCATAGTGAAGCCGCAAAAAAACTATTAGCGGCTACATATTTTCGTCCAAAATAACCAGAAAAAACCAAGTATATGCGTTTGAAAAGTCAAGAAACCTCAGTTACAGAAAAATCCTACACCCGTGCAGATTGGCAAGGAGGATATCAATCTATCACCGAAGAGTTTGATTATTGGATTGATGATATAGAAGGGCAAATTCCCAAACAATTACAAGGTACGCTGTTTAGAAATGGCCCCGGTTTGCTAGATGTGAATGGGCAACCTCTTCATCACCCCTTTGATGGGGATGGGATGATTAGCAAAATTACCTTTACAAACGATCGCGCTCATTTTCGCAATCGCTTTGTCCGCACAACTGGCTATTTGGCAGAGCAAAAGGCGGGAAAAATTCTCTATCGCGGTACTTTTGGTACTCAAAAACCCGGCGGTTGGTTAGCTAATATTTTTAACTTTAAACTCAAAAATATCGCCAATACAAATGTTATCTATTGGGGCGGTAAACTGCTAGCAATGTGGGAAGCGGCTGAAGCATATCGTCTCGATCCTTATACTCTTGAAACGCTAGGAAATGAATATTTTAATGGTGCTTTGTCAGCAGGTGAAGCTTTCGCTGCACATCCCCGCTTGGAAAATAATTGTGAGCAAGATGGGGGCGCACCTTGCCTAGTCAACTTCTCGATTAAGCCGGGATTATCTACCACAATTACTATTTTTGAGCTAAACCCAGCGGGTGAAATTGTCAGACAGCACGCTCATAAGGTTCCAGGTTTCTGTTTCATTCACGATTTTGTCATTACTCCTAATTACTGCATCTTCTTTCAAAATCCTGTTAAATTTAATCCCATACCTTTCGCTTTGGGAATACGTGCGGCGGGAGAATGTATCAAATTTCAGCCAAATCAGCCAACTCAAATTCTAATTATTCCCCGCTTCCCCAAAGCAGGGAAAGAAGAGATAAAATTTCTGGAAACTCAGTCGGGTTTTGTCTTCCACCACGTTAATGCTTTTGAGGTAGGAGGAGAAGTTTTGATTGACTCCATTTGTTACCAAAATTTGCCAGAAGTGGAACCCAACAGTGATTTTCGACAAGTTGATTTTGAAGCTTCTTCACCTGGGCAACTTTGGCGATTTTCTCTGAATTTAAAGGATGGGATAGTACGGCGGGAATTGATTGAGAGCCGATGTTGTGAATTTCCCAGTATACATCCGGCGAATGTGGGACGCCCTTATCGATATCTATATATAGGTGCGGCTCATGCAGAAACTGGTAATGCTCCCTTACAAGCATTGTTGAAAATTGATTTAGAGTCTGGAGAAAGACAATTTTGGAGTGCTGCACCCCGTGGTTTTGTAGGTGAACCAATTTTTGTCCCGCGTCCAAATTCCGAAAAGGAAGATGATGGTTGGATATTAGCTTTGGTTTATGATGCTGCTCATCACCGCTCAGATTTGGTAATTTTGGATGCTAGTGATTTCTCTAAAGGAGTAATTGCACGGTTACATCTGAAGCATCATATCCCCTATGGTCTGCATGGAAGCTTTACTTCTGAGGTTTTTGGGGAAATTTGATCCCCTATTTGGGTGAAACCATTTTTTCGCTGGCAATAATATGCAAATCTATATTTTTGAGCAAGCGCACCAATTTTTGCGTCAAAGATCCTTTGAGGAGCATTTGCCAGCGCGATCGCTGACTTTCACCGATTACAATTTGAGTAATCCGGTGTCTCTCGGCGACTTGGGCGATCGCATTAGCTATATTACTGTTGGTAACACGAAGAAAAGTACCTTCAAATTCTTTACAAAGTTTCTCACAAGTGTGGATATGCAAGCTTTCCTCCTTAGTGAGGAAGCGTTCTGGATCGGCAACAAACAAGGTATAAAGCGGCGCGTTCATATAGTTAGCCAACCTCGCACCCCGACGTAACAATTGCACTGAGTTGGGATAAGTGGATACACACACCAAAACCCGCTCGTGAATATTACAAAATTGTCCGTTGGGAGTAGAGGCGATCGCATTTTCTTCCACGTTGTCTGCCACTTCCCGCAAAGCCAACTCCCGCAAAGCAATCAGGTTACGGCGTTGGAAAAAATTATCGAGGGATTGTTGGATTTTTGGCTGTGCGTAAATCTTCCCTTCTAATAACCGTTCTTGCAGTGTCTCTGGTGTGACATCTACTACCACTATTTCATCTGCTTCATCCATAATCCTGTCAGGAACCCGCTCGCGGACTACCACACCTGTAATTCTGGCTACTAAGTCGTTGAGACTTTCCAAATGTTGCACATTCATGGTGGAGTAGACATCAATCCCGGCTGTCAAAACTACTTCGACATCTTCGTAGCGCTTTTCACGTGCAGAACCAGGGACATTGGTATGGGCAAGTTCATCGATTAAGACTAATTGTGGCGATCGCTTTAAAATAGCATCTGTATCCATATCCGTTAGCGTCAACTCACCGCGAGGATATTGCTTACGGGGTATAATTTCCAGTCCCTCTGCCTTCTCAGCCGTCTCCTTGCGTCCGTGGGTTTCCAAAAGCCCAACGACAACATCAATTCCTTCTTGTTTTAATGCGTGTCCCTCTTCCAGCATTCGGTAGGTTTTGCCTACTCCAGGAGCCATGCCAATAAAGATTTTATGCTTACCCCGCCGTCGTGCCGGATAAAGCGAGTAACTTGCAGAATTTAAAGGCGCATTCCCAGCCGAACCAGTATTGGTCATTTGTCCTTTGTCATTGGTCATTTGTCATTGGTAAGGATTTTAAGCCTATTTTCGTTTCGTAGCATAATTTGGTTTATTCCCGCCCACTTACTTAGTACTCCTACTTCATCGGAAACGAAAACAGCGCTTTACCCATGCCCAATGCTCCATGCCCCATGCCCATTTACTGATTTTGCTGACGATTAATATCTTGCAAGTCAAGAGCATAATTCAATCGCAGAACATTGACTCCTGGTTCGCCAAAAATCCATAAAAATCTGTCATCAGTATACTTATTAATTAAACGTAAAATCTCATCTTCTTTTACTCCCCGCGCACCAGCAACCCGTGTCAATTGCTGCCGTGCTGCTTTCAAGGAAATATGCGGATCTAAACCCGAACCAGAAGTATAAATTATATCAGCTATCGGTTGAAGATTTTCCTCTCGCAATTTATCTGCCTCTTCTAAAATCCGCTTCAGTAATTCTGGATTGCTGGCAGCGAGATTGCTAGCTCCAGATATGCCGGTCGGCTTGGCTTTTTTTCCTTGACTATATCTAACAGTACTAGGACGAGAATGGAAATATCGCTCAGATGTGAATACCTGACCGATTAAAGCCGAACCAATTGGTTCATTACTTAGATTCCGCACGATACTGCCATTCGCTTGATAGGGCAAAAAAACTTGACCCACTACAAGAATTACCAGCGGATAGATGATTGCAGTTAACAACCAAAGCATTAGAGTTATAAAAATTGCTCTGATAGTTTCTCGAATAATAGCCATAAAAAGTTTTCCAATTGCGCCTAGAATTTAATTTTTAATTTTTAATTTTTAATTCTTTTGCCCACCTAACAGGATGTTACAAGATGCTGTTAGCAACAGCATAAACAACTGGGACAGTTACCACATTCAAGCACAGCAAGATAAAAATAGCGAGTGGTAGATGTTGTTTATGCCATTGCGACTAAACAAAGGATATCGCCAAAGCAGTGCTGAATGAAAACGATATTTATTCATATTCTTCTTGTCCCTCCTATCAACAGGTAAAAGTAAAAATGTTTATTATTTTACTTTGGTCAAGATGCGATCGTTTCTCAGCGTCTCTACTTTTGCTATCCTTAAGCCAAACCTACAAGTGTAATCAGTACATCGATCAACTTAATTGCAATAAACGGTGCAATCACGCCACCTAAGCCGTAAATTAAGATATTGCGTTGGAGTAACTGATTAGCTGTCAGCGGTCTAAACCTCACACCCTTTAATGCCAAGGGAATCAAAGCAGGAATAATCAAAGCATTATAAATCAATGCTGAGAGTACAGCAGATTTAGGGCTAGTCAAATTCATAATATTCAGGCTTTGCAAATTAGCAGCGACAAATATCACTGGAATAATTGCAAAGTATTTAGCAATATCATTAGCGATGGAAAATGTCGTCAATGCCCCGCGAGTAATCAACAATTGCTTACCAATACCAATGATATCGAGTAGCTTTGTGGGATCGGAGTCCAAATCGACCATGTTAGCGGCTTCTTTTGCAGCTTGCGTTCCTGTATTCATCGCCACGCCGACGTTAGCTTGAGCTAATGCTGGTGCATCGTTAGTTCCATCTCCCGTCATGGCAACTAGTTTGCCTGCGGCTTGTTCCTGTTTAATGATACTGATTTTGTCTTCTGGTGTGGCTTCGGCAATGAAGTCATCAACCCCAGCTTCTTTAGCAATGACAGAAGCGGTAATTCGGTTGTCTCCAGTTAGCATGATGGTACGTACTCCCATCCGTCGCAGTGCAAGAAAGCGATCGCGGATACCAGGTTTAACTATATCTTTGAGATAAACAATCCCATAAATTTCGTTATCTAAGCTAACTGCTAGGGGTGTACCTCCCAAGCGGGAAACTCGTTCGTAGGCAGCATCCAATTCTGGCGTATCGCGTCCGTTGCGGGAACGGACAAATCCTTTAATGGCTTCTACTGCTCCCTTTCTGGCCTCATACCCACCAGGTAAATTTGTGCCACTCATCCGAGTTTTGGCAGAAAAACTGATTCCTTCTGCCTGAGTGGAATCAAAATCAAACCGTGCGCCTAACTGTTCTGCTAGTCGGACAATGGATTTTCCTTCTGGTGTATTGTCAAAGACACTAGCCGCCCAAGCAACATTAGCAATTTCTGACATTGAATGACCGTTGAGGGGAATAAACTCTTCCGCCAGACGGTTGCCGAGGGTAATTGTACCTGTTTTGTCGAGAAGTAAAGTATTGATATCACCACAGGCTTCGACTGCTCGTCCTGATGTGGCAATGACGTTAAATTGGGCAACTCGATCCATACCAGCAATACCGATGGTACTTAGTAAGCCGCCAATGGTGGTAGGAATTAACGCTACTAATAGGGCAATTAAAATTGGGACGCTGACTGGACTGTTGACATAGTAAGCAAGTGCAGGCAAGGTGACTACGACTAACAAAAACACTAAGCTGAGAACTGCCAACAATACCGTGATGGCAATTTCATTGGGTGTTTTGCTGCGTTCTGCTCCTTCTACCAAGGCAATCATCCGGTCAATAAAGCCTTTACCTGGGTCAGTAGTTATACGGATAATTAGTTCATCTGAGATAATCCGCGTTCCACCAGTGACGGAACTGGCAACATCGGAGCCTGATTCTTTTAATACTGGTGCAGATTCTCCAGTAATTGCCGATTCATCCACTGAGGCAACACCCATGATTACTTCACCATCGGCGGGGATGATATCGCCAGCAACGACGTAGATGGTATCGCCCTGTTTAAGGCTGGTGGATGAAACTTCACTAATTGTGCCATCGGCAGCAAGTTTTTTAGCGATCGCTTCTAACTTTGTTAACCGCAAGGCATCGGCTTGGGCTTTACCCCGTCCTTCTGCCACTGCTTCGGCAAAATTGGCAAACCAAACTGTAAAGAATAAAATCCCCGATAACAAGGCGTTGAAAACTTGCGGGTTCTTTTGAAGAGTTGGGCCAAATAGGTTGGGATCGATGGTTAGCAATAGGATGATGATTGTTCCTACCCAAACCACAAAGATTACTGGATTTTTGATTGCATACTTAGGGTTGAGCTTGACAAAAGCATCTCTAATTGCTCTTAAGTACAGCCACTTATTATTTGCCCTAGTCTTTTTACGTTTTTGGCGGCGATCGCCAGAACGAGAACTTGGGCGTCTAGCTTTGAAGTTAGTTGCCACTGGATTCATAAATAAAGTTAGCAGTGAGAAGTTAGGAGTTAGGAGTTATAGGAACTTCTAATAAAAAAATATCCAACCTGTAGGATGCGTTAGTAACGCATCCTACGAAACCGAATAATTTATAAGATAACGGCAGGAGCCAGGAGGAAATAAGTATGAATGAAAACTTTAGTTCTGAGTAATTACCCAGTTAAAAATAAGATACTGGTACGAGACGCATAGTGCAAGATATAGCTGAGTGCTGTTAGCGAGGCGTTGATCCCGTGCTGAGTAAACCTAGTAGTTCACTCTCGTGAACTTGGCGGGGTAAAGGGAGAAAGGTTTTAAATCCCTTCAGGACTTACGCACTCAGATCCCCCAACCCCCTTAAAAAGGGGGCTTTAGAAGTTCCCCCCTTTTTAAGGGGGGCTAGGGGGGATCTAGGTTTCAGGCTTCAGTGCGTAAGTCCTGCCCTTACCCTTTCCCCTTTACCCCTTACCCAGCCCTCACAAGCACATTTTTGGCTTGGCAGACTACTAGTTGCTTCCAGGTTTTGAGCAATCAACACTGTTCTAACATCATATCTGACTATAGCTATATAACCTTTCTTGCTTAAATCTCACACTTTTAAGTCTGGGTTACTCCTTCCTCCTGCCTCCTGAATTACTTTTTGATATCTTCTTAATTTCAAACTTATAACTCATAACTTTTCTAACTGCCAGATGCTAGTTTTAAACCCTCAGCTATGGGGCCTAAAGCCAGAACGGGAAAGAAAGTTAATACTCCCAAAACCAGCGTTACCCCAGCTGTGATACTAGTAAATACCAAAGAATCAGTTCTTAGGGTAGCAGGAGTTTCTTCTACTGGTTGTTTGCGAGACATCCCGTCAGCTAGCAGCAAGATAGCAATCATCGGAATGTAACGTCCTCCGATTAGGCTAACTATTGTACTCAAGTTCCACCACAGGGTGTTATCCCCCAAACCCTCTAAGCCCGAACCATTATTTGCTGCTGCTGAGGCATATTCATAAACTACTTGAGAAATACCGTGATAGCCAGCGTTGCTAATTCCAGATAGGGAGATGGGATAAGCCAAAGCGATCGCACTGGGAATCAAAACTAGAATTGGGTGAATCAACAGCACTACGCTAGCGAGAACGATTTCCCTTTTTTCAATTTTGCGTCCTAAAAACTCTGGAGTACGTCCTGCCATTAATCCAGTCAGGAACACTGTGAGAATTAAGTAAATAAATAAGTAAGCTGTTCCAGTTCCTTGACCACCCCAGATAACCTGGATAAATAAGTTGAAGAGAGTCGAAAATATTCCTTGCGGCATCAGAGAATCGTGCATCCCATTCACAGCACCAGACATAGTAGCGGTAGTCATCACTGCCCAAAATGCTGTTTGTGCCCAACCAAATCGAACTTCTTTCCCCTCTAAATTGGGCTGTTCTAATCCAAAGGCGGTATTAACCAGGGGATTACCTTGCAGTTCTCCCACAGCTGTCACTCCCACGAGAATGACAAAAATCACAAACACCATCCAAAAAAGTAGCCAAGCTTGTTTGATGTTATTGGCAAATATACCGTAGGTGTAAATCAAGGCTGCTGGGATAGAAATCATGGCGAGCATTTCTATCAAGTTAGAAGCGCCATTGGGATTTTCAAAGGGATGTGCTGAATTTACGCCAAAAAAGCCGCCGCCGTTCTCGCCCAAAAGTTTGATCGTTTCAAAGGATGCCACCGGGCCTCTGGCCAGATATTGCGTGCCGCCTTCTAAGGTTTGCACATCCATAGTTCCAGCTAAGGTTTGTGGTACACCTGCTACCAGCAAAGCGATCGCGCCAATAATTGAAATCGGCAGCAATATTCGCGTAATTCCACGGACGAGATCGACGTAAAAGTTTCCCAGTCTTCTACCTGTCAACCCGCGAATAAAGGCAATTCCCACAGCTAAACCGGTGGCTGCGGAGGTGAACATCAAAAAGCCTAAAGCCGCTACTTGGCTAAAATAGCTTAAGGTTGTCTCACCTGCATAGTGTTGTTGGTCGGTATTGGTTACAAATGAAATCGTTGTATGCAGCAATACATCCCAATTGGGCGCACCGAAGCCGTTTGGATTCCAGGGCAAGAGTTTCTGAAAAAATATCAGAAAATACACTGAAATAGCCATAATTAAGTTGCAACAGAGTACAGCCCGGATATACTCCCCACCCGTCATGTCATCTTTTCTCCGAACACCCGCAAATACGAACATACTTCGCTCTATGGGGTTCATTAAAAAATCAAGCAGTGTTTTTTCTCCCAAAAAGACACGAGCTATGTATTTTCCGAATAATGGAGTGATTGCTATGACAATACATAGCGTTAAGCCAATTTGCAAAAAACCTTGTCCCATATATTTCGCGCTAAATTAAATTTAAGTAGTAGCAAGCCAATTCTTAGAAATAATAGATTAACTGTAGGAGTATTTGATTTCAAGGGATTTTCCTAAACAGTACTGAGTACAAAAAGCAATAATTGCACTCAGCATCAAATCAGTTCCGAGTATTAAGTGCCTCGGCTGAGAGTAGTAAGATTCATAAGTACTAATTTTTACTCATAACTTGTTACTCAATACTGGCTGAACGTACCACTACGGCTAAGATAACTCCTGAATATTTTCAGTTATGACTATTTTCTAGATACTTATTAAAGTTTTCGTTAAGAATATTTAATTTTGACTCTTAATTTATCTATCTCACTACTTAGGACTATTTGTTTATACAATACATTTTGCAAGTTTGCTACTTTCAAAGAATATAAATATCATAAAGTATTTTCTTAATGGGATTAGGGTTTTGGAAGATAGTGGTAGAGACGCCGCTTCTTGTGGGCAACTACTCAGTTTCCATTATCCAGTCTTCTTTATTGCATTTGGAGAATCGTAATTTTCGGGTTAATTCTTAAGTTGGCATTTGCAGATATAGATTGCAGATAACTCATAATTGGTGAATTAAATAGTTATACAGATTGGAAAATCAAAATTTTTTAGTAAATCATAAATGACGATGTTAAGTCGATTATTGACTATGAAAGAAGCGATAAATGAGCGGGGAAAGACTTATGGGCTAATAGCGATCGCCTTTGCGATCGTGATAGTGTTGGAATTTTCAACACCACCTGAGTACGTATTTGGCTACCTTTACACAGGGACGATTTTGTTAGCAAATTCACGATTGAATCGGGGTGCTGTGTTGGGGATCACTCTTGCAGCTACAGGATTAACATTATTAGACTTGCTTGTTCCCGGAAGAGAAATACTTTATCTCTCAACATTGGCAAATAGGCTGATTGCAGTGTTGGCTTTGATGGTAACGGGTTGGTTAAGCGATCGCAACCACCGCAATGAAGAAGCGATCGCTTATACCCAAGCACAATTACGCTCCCAAGAACAACTAGCGATCATGCGTGAAGATTTTGTTTCTACCCTAACGCATGATTTGAAAACACCTTTATTAGGAGCAATTGAAACGCTGAAATATTTTCAAAATGAGCAATTCGGTAAAATCACGCCCATGCAAGCAAAAGTATTACAAACAATGGCTCGTAGTCATCAGAGTACACTGCAATTAGTCCAAACGCTTTTAGATGTGTACCGCAATGATGCCGAAGGACTGAAACTACAGATATCACCAGTTAACTTGGTGACAATAGCGGAAGAAATCGTTGCTACCTTAACAGAACTAGCGAAAACACGCCAGGTTTATATTTCTCTGCATTATGGCGAATCAGATTTTCGCAGCTTTCTCTGGGTAAATGGCGATTCTTTGCAACTTGGGCGAGTCTTCAGCAATCTCCTGAGTAATGGCATTAACCATACCCCTCGTGGCGGTAAAGTGGAAGTAGTATTTGAAGGTTATTCTAGCGATCAAGTGGTAAAAATACTCGATACTGGTTCCGGGATTACCGAAAAAGAGTTACCTCACTTATTTGAGAGATTTTATCAAGGAAATAGCGATCGTCACGTCACCGGCTCTGGGCTAGGACTTTATTTGACCAGGCAAATTATTACTGCTCATGGGGGTACAATTTGGGCAGAGAATCGCTCACCACGCGGCGCACTGTTTGGTTTCCGACTCCCAGCTTGTCCGCCACCGGGGAGATGAGGAGTGGGCAGGAGGGCAGGGGGGCAGGGGAGCAGGGGAGCAGGGGAGCAGAGGGGTAGGAGAGAATAATTAATGATCCAATGACCAATGACAAATGACTAATGACAAATGACCAATGACAAATGACTAATGACTAATGACAAAAATCCTATTAGTTGAAGATGATGAATTGTTTCGGCTTGGTTTGCGAATGCGGTTGCAACAAGAAACCAGTTTGGAGATTGTCGCAGAAGCGGAAGATGGGGAACAAGCTGTAGAATTAGCCAATCACTATCCTCTGGATTTGGTCTTGCTGGATATAGGTTTACCAGGGATTGGCGGGATTGAGGCTTGTCGCCAAATCAAGCAGAAGCACCCAAATTTACCAATTCTCGTTTTAACGTCTCGTTCTGAAAAACCCCTGATTTCGCGGTTAATTGCCGCCGGAGCGCAAGGTTACTGCCTTAAAGGTATTCCAGCTGAGTCTTTGATATTAGCAGTGCGCTCGGTTGCTGCGGGCGCTTCTTGGTGGGATCAAACGGCAACAACTGAAATTAGAGCCGCTTTTGAGGGTAATTCGATAGCGGTGCAGTCTGCAAAAACTGAGGAATCTTTAGAAAATCCTTTAACGAAGCGGGAGCAAGAAATTTTGGCACTGGTAGCAGCTGGCAAAAGCAATCAAGAAATTGCTGAAATTCTCTACATTGCCCCTGGTACAGTGCGGGTTCACGTCCATGCTATTTTACAAAAACTAGAAGTACGCGATCGCACTCAAGCCGCAGTCTTAGCTATTCAAAAAGGATTGGTAGCACCAGAATTGTTGATTAATTAGATTTATTGGTTATTTGTCATTTGTCATTTGTCATTGGTCATTTGTCAGGAATTATTATTCTCTCCTACTTCCTTGCTCCCCCTGCTCCCCTGCTCCCCTACTCCCCTGCTCCCTAATCCCTTTTCCGATTTTGAAAATTGCGATGAGATATCAGGTTGCTGCTCTATGGGAATTTCGATCGCAAACTCCGCTCCTTTGCCCACAGATGAGTTACAGCTTATATTTCCTCGATGTTTTTGGACGATAATTTGATAACTAATAGATAATCCTAGTCCACTACCTTTGCCCACAGGTTTTGTGGTAAAAAATGGATCAAATAAACGCGATCGCAACGACTCTTCAATACCAAGACCATTATCAGCGATCGCAATTTTGACTGCGTTCAAGTCTGTCACCTCTGTATGAATCCAAATTTGGGGAGGAGAAGATTGATTCCCTATTCCCCATGCTTCATTTCCCATTGCTTCATCTGGAAATTGATTACCTGCTCCCCACTTTCCGTTCTCTACTCCCTCCTCTATTGCATCAATAGCATTATTCAACAAATGCATAAATACTTGATTTAGTTCACTTGCATAACAAGTGACTAGGGGCAAGTTACCATAATCTTTCACTACAACAATTGCCGGACGATTGGCTGTTTCCCTGAGCCGATGTTGTAACATCACTAAAGTGTTTTCGATGTCTTCATGGATATTGACTCCTTTCATCTCTGCTTCATCATGCCGAGAAAAATGTTGTAGCGCCAGTACAATTTCCTGAATGCGATCGGAGCCTCTATACATTGCACCTATCAGATTTTGCAGATCCTTAATGATAAAATTCAAGTCTATATCTTTGGCTATCTGCTGAATTTTTGGTGTGGGTTTGGGATATTCTTGCTGATAGACCTCAATCATCTTCACTAGGTCTTCCACATATTGACCAGCATATTGGAGATTTCCATAAATAAAACTGATCGGGTTATTAATCTCATGAGCTAGTCCAGCTACTAACTGTCCCAGCGCCACCATCTTTTCGTTCTGAATTTGTTGAACTTGAGAGGCTTTCAAGTTGTCAAGAGCCTGTTGGAGTAAAAAGTTTTGTTCTTGCAGTTTAACTTGGAGCAAGCGTAAATTAATCTGATTTTCAATACGCAATACCACTTCTGCACCATGAAAAGGTTTGGCAATATAATCTACACCACCAACATCAAATGCCTTTACCTTATCGACAACATCATCCAGAGCGCTAATAAAAATTACTGGGACTTCACTAGTTTTATCGTCAGCTTTTAGTTGTTGACAAACTTGGTAGCCATCCATACCTGGCATATTGATATCCAGCAAAATCACATCGGGCAAAACCATTTGACATGCAGTCAGTGCCATTTTACCGTTTAAGGCTTTGCGAACTTCAAAACCTTGTGCAGTCAACATAGCTGATAAAAGCCGCAGATTATCTGGGGTATCATCGACCACCAAAATATTTCTTTTCTGATGGTTAGTTTGATTAAAATGCATTATTGATCAAAGTTACGCGTATAATTATTGAGGATAGTAAATCCTTGTTTGAAATCACCCTAAAATTTGTTGACCGATTTCACCGAAATATTTATATTTATAGTTTAACTCTCACGTGGCTGGAGAGTTTTGCAGATTATCGAAGCTATTAGCCACTTATCACCTTTGGCAACACGATGAATTGTTGTCACGATTGTAATAAATAGCACTCACAGATAATAAGCCAAGGATCAAAATGAAATTTTTTCCAGGTGCTACTTGATAGCTACCATTGAGGTGCTGAAGCGAGCAACTCAACAGCCAGTCGTTGTTCTACGGGTTTAGAAAATAAATATCCTTGAGCAAAATTACAGTTTAAACTTCTCAATTGGGCTAACTGTTCTTGTGTTTCGACACCTTCAGCGATCGCACTCATCCCCATTGAGTTGGCAATGCCAATCATTGCTGGTACTAACCCCATATTCTCTTTATTCTCCTGCATCCGCTTGACGAAAGATTTATCAATTTTGAGTGCATTCAAAGGGAAGCTATGCAGGTAACTTAAAGAGGAATATCCTGTACCAAAGTCATCCATAATCAACTTAATTTTTCGCTGCTTTAGTTGTTCAAGAATTCCTTTGATTGCATCAGTATTTTCCATAATTACACTTTCGGTAATTTCTAATTCTAAATATGCGGGATTTATTTGATTTTCATAAATTATTCGGTCAATTTGCTCTACCAAATTTGGCTGTAAAAATAACCTTGCACTCAAATTGACGCTTATAGTTAGAGGTTCTGGTGTGACTGGATTATGTTGCCAGATGCTTAATTGATGACAAGCTGACTGTAATACCCAAGTATTGATCGCATTAATTAAACCCGTTTCTTCGGCCACAGGAATAAATTCTATAGGAGAAACCAAACCACGAATCGGATGTTGCCAGCGTACCAAGGCTTCAAATCCAGAAATTCTACCTGTAACCAGGGAAATAATTGGCTGATAGTAAACGAGGAATTCTCGCCTTTCCACAGCCCTCCGCAGGTCATTTTCTAACTCTAAAAGCTGAATAGCTTCCTGATGCATCGCTGGATTAAAAACGTGATAGTTGGCTCTTCCTTGAGCCTTAGCCCGATACATTGCCGTATCAGCATCTCGCAGCAAATACTCTGGGCGATCGTAATCTTTATTGCCCCAACTAATGCCAATACTGGCATTCATAAATACTTCATATCTTGACAGTTGAAAAGCAAGTGATAACTGTTGCAAAATCCTTTCTGCAACTTGGATTGCTATATTGACATCTGTGATATTTTCTAGGAGAATTCCAAATTCGTCCCCGCCCAATCGTGCTAAAGTATCAACAGGTATGATACATCCTTGTAAGCGGTGAGCAATGGCTATCAGCAATTCATCTCCTACCAGATGACCAAGAGAATCATTAACAACTTTGAAGCGATCGCAGTCCAAAAAAAGTACTGCAAATTGATAACTAGATTCTTGTTTGGCCCGATTTAGAGCATTTTCTAGTCGCCTAATAAACAAAACTCGGTTTGATAATCCAGTCAGGGAATCATGCAGTGCTATATCTAGCAGTTGACTTTGCAATTTCTGGCGGGAATCGATTTCTTGTTGAAGTTTTTGGAGAGTTTTTTCTAGCTCTCCAGTCCGTTGTTTTACCCGATCTTCAAGTTCAACATTTAGTTTCAGTATTTCTAATCGCGCCGATCTCAATGCCAGTTGATTTTGCACGCGCACTAAAACTTCTTGAAACTCAAAAGGTTTGGTGATGTAGTCTACACCACCTACTTTAAAGGCTTTAACTTTGTCAAAAACATCGTCTAAAGCGCTAATAAAAATTACTGGAATATCGGCTGTTAAATCCCAAGCTTTAAAGGTCTGGCAAATTTCATATCCATCTACTTCTGGCATCATGATATCGAGTAGAATCAAATCAGGTAATAATGTTTGAGTCGCTGTCAGTGCCATTTGCCAGTTCAAAGCTTTACGAACGTTATACCCTTCTCTTGTCAATATGGAGGATAAAACCCGGAGGTTATCCGCCATATCATCAACGATCAAAATATCTTTTTTATTAGGGTCTAAATGCTCGTAATTCATTCTAAGTTTGTTGTAGTCAATTCCATGATTTTCTCAAACTGGTAGTTATTTGCTAAATCCCTGAGAACTTGGAAAACTTGAGCATTATCTGATGGAATTTGTTTGAGTAACTCTAAAATCAGTTCATCGCTACAGCTAGCTGCGGCATAGTGAATCTGTTGGAGCCACTCAGGTGACATTTGTGATAAATGACCCAGGAGTTCGGCAACACTTACAAAAATCTGTGTACCTCGATCGGCAACTACTGTGTTTGTGGTTTCTACTTGATTGGTATATTTTAAACCTAGATGTTTGCTCAGTTTTTCCAATAATACTTCCTGTTTGAATGGCTTGCGAATAAAATCATCACAGCCAATGGACAAAATTTTCTGGCGTTCTTCCTCAAAGGCGCTAGCAGTTAGGGCAATAATGATTGTATTGGTATTGGAGCGATCTGGCATTGTTTTAGAGAAGTCGTCAGGAGGAGCCAAGGCTGTTGGCATTCGCAACCGCCAAGTGGACGCACCAGAAGCATCATTTTCGATCGCACCAGTTGTTTCGGGTGTAGAAGATTTGCATACAACTTTCAGAACCTCACCCTCGCCGGAATCGGTTAACTCTTCTGCAAGGTACTGGCTTCCCGATGATACCAGTTGTTTCAATTTTGGAAACCTCCGCGACGTATTGGCTGTTCCATGCCCGATTTCTCTAGCTTTAATAATTCTTGTGGCTTCATAACCGTCCATAACTGGCATTCGCATATCCATAAAAATCAAGTGTGGTTGCCAAGATTCCCAATTAGCGATCGCTTCACTACCATCTGTAGCTTCATTAACTTCAAAGCCAAGAGATGTGAGAATTTTAACTAGCAATATACGACTTTCTTTGGAATCGTCAACTACTAAAATGCGGTATACTTTTTCACTAGGTGCTAAAGCTCTAATTTGTGATTTAATTTGGTCGATCGGAATTTCTCTAGGGCAAGTTAGAGCAATCTGAACATCAAAGGCAAATGTACTACCGACACCAGGCATAGTGCTGACAGTAATATCTCCTCCCATCAGTTGCACGTATTTACGGCTAATCGCTAAACCCAGTCCCGTCCCTTGTTGGAATTTTCTGCCGATTTCAGTTTGCTCAAAAGCCTCAAACAGCAAGTCAAGTTCTTGTGGGGCAATACCACAGCCAGTATCTTGTACCTCGAAGATGAGGGATTGGGGATTAGGAATTGGGGATTGGGCTGAAGAAGCAGACGGGTAGGAAGCATGAGGTAAGGGTGAAAACGAAAAATTCAATTTTTCCTCGCTCTCTCTAGTCCCCAGTCCCCAGTCCCCAGCCCCCAGTCCCCAATCCCCAGCCCCTAGTCTCACCCGTAGCGTCACACTCCCTTTCTCGGTAAATTTAATCGCATTTCCCAAGAGGTTGAGCAATACTTGACACAATTTATTTTCGTCAGTTTCTATGTATTTAGGAATATCTGGCGCATATTCAAACAGTAATTCTAAATTTTTAGATGCAGCACGCAAGTGCAACATCTCTTCTAAATTCTTCAACAAATGAATTAAGTCAAAGCTGCTGGAATTTAAAGTGATTTTGCCAGCTTCGATTTTAGACATTTCGAGAATGTCATTAATCAATTTGAGTAGATGTTCGCCAGCACGATTAATTATTGCCAAGTTTTCTTGATGTTCGCTAGATAGCGAATAATCTCGACTCATGACTTGGGTAAAACCAAGAATGGCATTGAGTGGGGTACGCAATTCGTGGCTCATGTTAGCCAGGAATTCGCTTTTGGCGAGGTTGGCGGCAGCACTTCGCGCCGCTTCTCGAACGGCTGCTTGTTGTTCCTGTGCAGCGATTTTTTGCGATTGAATCAGTTCTATTTGGGTGGTTTGCAGTTGCTCAATAACTTGCTGGAACTCTTGGGTACGTTTTTTTACTTGAGCCTCTAAGGTGCGATTATATTCCGCTAATAACTTTTCTGTTTGTTTGCGTTGGGTGATATCAAAAAATGTGGCGATCGCAAAAGCCACATTCCCTGATTCATCATAAATTGGCTTTCCTAAAACCTCAATGCGAGTAATATTGCCACAATAGCGAATTTCTATATCATCAACCCTGATGCTTTCCCCAAGCAATGCTCTCAAAATCGGCAAGCGATCGCTGGGGTAAAGTCGATCTGTCCCGGCAAGGTAAGCTTGATATATCTCTGATAATTCTTCGACTTTAACTTCTGCGATCGCTCCTTGACCGAGAATTTGCTGCCCAATCTGATTTGTATAATAAGGTTTACCTTCAGCATCGATGATAAATACACCGACCGGTATGGCTTCTAAAAATTGAGTTAGCTGACTCTGATTATGAGATAGTGCCTCATTTAAAACTTGCATCTGGGCATTCTTTGCTTCTAAAGCACTAAAGGATGCTTGGAGTTGCTTTGCCATAGTTTCAAATGATTTAGCTAGTTCTCCCAGTTCATCGGAACGCTGAATGTTTGGTGTTTCCTCCCATTCACCTTCAGCAATTTTCTTTGCCGTTCTGTTTAATTGTGAAATCGGTTTAATTATCCAACGAGCAGTCAAAATCCCAATTCTTGTAGCCACTAAAAAAGCAACTATGCACAGCAAAATAGTGATACGGGTGTTGGCATTAATTTGCTCCATAAATTCGCCTTCGGGAATCACCGCCACGATTAGCCAATCTAAACCCAGTTCGTCCCTCCAGCTTTTTACCTGTACAAAATAACGCATTCCATCGGCGGTAAAACTTAGCTGTTGCTTCCCCACAATCAACTTCAGACTACCAAAGCGTTCGATCAAAGACTGTGTAGTGAGTTTAATTAAAGAATTTTGACTATTTAATGCTGATAGACGTTTTCCTTTACCATTAACGATCGTATATGGTGGCTCGCTAGTAGAAGAAGCCACTATATACCCAGAACGCTCTAAAATAAAAGTTTTACCCGACTCTTTGATTTTTAACTTAGTTAAAAACTTGCTAATTTGTGATAAGAGCAAATCAACACTAATCACCCCAACAAATTTGCGATTTTTATCGTAAACAGGATAGCTGGAAGATATGGATAAAACTTCTGGTTTATCTTCCCATGGATAAATTTGACTCCAAACTCGTTTGCTTCTCTTAACTGGATCTGTATACCAAGCTTCTAGGCGAGGATCGTAATTTTTGACTTGCTGTAAATGGCGGCGATTTCCTTGCTTGTCTGTAGGATAAACATAGAGTTTGCCTACACCATGCTTGGCGCTAACTTCATTAATTAAGAGCTGGCCATTATCTAGACGTTCAACACCAATAAACTCACCTTTGAAATTGGCAAAGCTGTTGTAGCCAACATTGAAAACCTGCATTTGTTTCCAAAAGTAATTGCCGGTGGTTTGAAAGTCCGAAAGGTTGAGCAAACCTAGCTCAATCGCATCTAAGTTGATTTGATTGATTTGCTTTGGAGTTGTTAAATAGCGATCGAGATGCTGTTCAATGCGATCGCAGATTTCATTTTCTAATTGATTAGCAAGCTCACTTACCGCTTTTTGCCCGTTTTGATACGAAAGATAGCCCACAAGTCCTACCGCACCACAAATTTGCAAGATAAAGGGCACAATCAGAACATATCTCAGGGGCATCTTGGCATAAACTTTGCCAACTAAGCGATTAAATGATTTGACGGGCTGAAGTTTGGATAACATTGTAGTTTTATTCTTCCCCAGCATCTACTAGGTGCATTTTGCCGTGCTAGCTACATTCTATATAAGTATAATTACGGCAGACATCGCTCTTTATGAAAATTTTATATTTTTAGTATAAAATCGTACGAAATACTTGTAATTGTTTGACTGGCTAACTTCCTCCAACGCCTAATTTTCAAACTTTGCACAGGAGTAGTCCACTATAGAAATCGTCTATGTGGATACGCCATCGCACTTGAATTTGCTCAATTTTATCTGGCAATTATTTCCACAAATTTTCTCAGATGAACTGAAATTTAACCAATAAGCTCCAGTATGCCATTCTAAAATTCAGGTCGCCATTAGCACCCAATCCTAAATTTAATTTGTAATTGCTGATGTGTTGATTTTCTGGTCTGGAAACCTCTGGATTTGCACAAGAACTTATATTTAATTACAGCAATTTTAGAATTGTTATGCAAATACACAGCAGAAACAAAAAAAATATAAAAAATTTACTTTGTATTTTTTATTTTGACAAATTGTTAACTTTTTTATATAATTATTTCTACTTTATCGCCAATTTTTGAAATTTTTCCGGCTGATGATGGGGGTAGTTGAGTATTGATACTCAATCGATAAAAGTGATTAAAAGGCGATGAAGCAACCCAATTTGGCAAAGTTGCTTGTCGCTGGGTTGTAAAGATTTTTTGAAAGTTTGGGTAAGCTTCCCCTAAGTAAGAATTGCGTGTTGGGACTATACAACGCTGACATGGGTTAACCCCAAAAAAGTCTACATCTCCCACTCGAAAAGAGACTAAATCACCTTGTTCGCTAAATAGCCTATCTTCCCAAAATGCTGGTACACCACCAATCTCGATGTTGGCACGCATCCGACGGCGCATTTCATCTACACTTAAACCAGGAAACCAAGAAGCTACCTCTGCCAATGTGGCCGTACTAATTACCGTTGGGCCAAGTGAGTGTGTATCGTCAGGAAAACCCATCAAAGAGTTTTGTCTTAATGTGACAGCAAACTCAAAATAATCACTCAAAGTTGCTTCTAATGCTTGCCGTTCCTCATCCAGATGAAAAATTTGTTGTAAGTTGCGATCGGGAATTTGCAACGAGATAGTTCTATTTAAGAGTGCAAATTGTGCCCTTATTAAATGGATTTTAGCATGACGCTTACCATTGACAAATCTACCTTGTTCGTCAAAAAGGGCAAACTCGCGGTCATACTGTAGTGCGCCACTGGCAAGAACTCTAGCGTTCTCAACTTCAACACCATCCAGTGATTTAACTGGATACAGTAAAATCTTAGCTAGGTAAGGCGTCACGTCGCTTCGCTCCGAATTAAAAATTCAAAATTCACGCATTCAAACATTTTAGACACCCGTCAAAAGAGGCAGGGGAGCAGGGAGCAAGGGGGAGGATTGGACGGAGCTTGATACTCCGACCAATCAAGAACGTCCTTTATGACGGGGCTTGATACCCATGTTCCGCTTTGCTTCACGGCTTCGGGGCAGGGGGAGCAATCCCTGCCCCCTGCCCCCTGCCCCTTTGCCCCTTTCCCTCTTCGGTCATAGAAATATTTGGATTTGAGATTTGGCGAAAAGTCGCAGTATCTCGCAAAGAGCGAACTGAACTTTTCAACACGGATTTTGGATTTTAGATTGGTGATTTAGTAGTCCCCAATCTAAAATCTAAAATTCTTTTGTTAATGAGCTATTTGAGCAATATTGTTTGTTAATTTATGGATATACTGGCGATTTATCGATTCCGCCAACATGATTTAAAGGCCAGAAGCGAACTACAGCACGTCCAATGATATTCTGGCGAGGGACAACACCCCAGCAGCGGCTGTCATAACTACTGTTACGATTATCACCCAGTACTAAATATGAATCGGTTGGTATAGTCTGGGGTTTGGCCAAAAAAGGTGGCTGTGGCCCTGATTGGCAAACATCAATAACTGTAGTCTGCCCAGAACTGAGGTAATTAGATTCTGGCAGAGGTTTGTCGTTGATATAGACTTTGCCATCCTTAAGTTGTATTTTCTCTCCAGGTAAGCCAATTATACGTTTAATAAAAGCATCTTGATATTGTTCTTTTTGTAGCTCTTTCGTAGGTGAAAATACTACTATATCTCCCCGCTGTGGGTCAGCAAATTTATACTTCAACTTATCGACAATAATTTTGTCTGCCTCCCACTGGTTTGGCGTACCATGCAGAGTTGGTTCCATTGAGCCAGAAGGAATCCAGCGTGCTTCAGCAACAAAGGTACGAATTCCCAGAGCTAGAACGATGCTCAATACAATTGTTCTACCTAGCTCTGCGATCCAGGAATTATCGGGTTGTTGACTAGAGTTGTTATCAGACACTTGATTATGCATGAAATTACTTAACTTAACGAAAGACGTAGGTAATTAACTCGCTTAGTGAGACTTTATCTGTTAATCTTAACGGGAAAATTTTAATTTCCTAATTATGTTTGCATCTTGACTACCAATTTGAGATTGTGGATTGGGAAGGAGATAGGAGGCAGGGGGCAGGGGGCAGGGGGCAGGAGTAGGTTTCAATTTAGATGAGGCTTCTATATAAGACAGACGCTTTCGCGTTCAACCTTATCTAATTGCAGTCCACCAAATCGGAGATTTGGTGGCGGAATTAAACTCCTGCTGCCTCTATTGTTAAAAATAAACTTTTTTTTAAGGTGCGGCAAAAATTGGTTACTCCGATCGCGAATAAGTTTAACCTAAAAGCATGGTTCTCTGTAATACATAGCTCGTTGTTTAAACTTGGTTATCCCTATGTCATCGCCAAAAATGTTGCTGATTCGCCAAGCTCGCATAATCTTACCCGATGGTGAACTGATGGTTGGGGATGTGTTGACGCGCGATCGCCAAATAGTCGAAGTTGCGCCAGAAATCTCCCAAACAGCACTAGCCACTGAAATTGACGCAGAAGGCTTAACTTTGTTGCCAGGAGTTATCGATCCGCAGGTGCATTTCCGGGAACCTGGACTAGAACACAAGGAAGATTTATTCACCGCTAGTTGTGCCTGTGCTAAAGGGGGAGTCACTTCTTTTTTAGAAATGCCCAATACGCGCCCCCTAACTACGACACAACAGGCTTTAGACGACAAGCTAGAACGGGCCTCACACAAATCCTTAGTTAATTATGGCTTTTTTATTGGGGCAACAGCAGAGAGTTTACCAGATTTGCTCTTAGCAAAGCCAACACCGGGAATTAAGATTTTCATGGGGTCGATGCATGGTCAGTTGCTAGTTGATGGTGAAACAGCATTGGAGGCGATATTTGCCAAAGGCGATCGCTTAATTGCCGTTCATGCCGAAGACCAAGCTAGAATCAACCAACGCCGCCAAGAATTTGCCAATATTCACGATCCAGCCGTTCACTCGCAAATTCAAGATAATCAAGCGGCGTTGCTGGCAACCCAACTAGCATTAAAACTTTCTCAAAAATATCAACGTCGGTTGCATATTCTCCATATGTCAACAGCCGAAGAAGCAGATTTGCTGCGTCAGGAGAAACCGAGTTGGGTGACAGCGGAGGTGACACCACAGCATTTGTTATTAAATACTAGTGCCTATGAAACAATTGGTACATTAGCACAGATGAATCCACCTTTGCGATCGCCCCACGATAACGAAGTTCTCTGGCAAGCTTTGCGCGATGGCGTGATTGATTTCATTGCCACAGATCACGCGCCGCACACTTTAGAAGAAAAAGCTCAAGAATATCCCAATAGCCCTTCAGGAATGCCTGGGGTAGAAACTTCCCTCGCTTTGATGTTAACTGCCGCAATGGAGGGCAAGTGTACTGTGGCTCAAGTTGTAAACTGGATGTCTAAAGCTGTAGCTGTGGCTTATGGTATTCCGAATAAGGGAGCGATCGCCCCTGGTTATGATGCTGATTTGGTGCTTGTAGATTTAAACACATACCGTCCAGTCCAGCGCGAAGAACTTTTAACCAAATGCCATTGGAGTCCTTTTGAAGGCTGGAACCTGACTGGCTGGGCTAAAACCACTATTGTCGGCGGTGAAATAGTTTATGACAAAGGCCAGGTAAATACGCAAGTGCGGGGTCAAGCTTTAACTTTCTTGTAGCAAATATTTATTTAACTTTACTGAAACCTTGAATTTACAGCAACTACATAAGATATATCCCTCCCCAACCTTCATGCCAGATTGTGCAGGTGGGGTATTTCCATAACTCACAACGTAGAATTTTGCTGTATTTCTAAGTGTTTCAAGTTAAACGATCGCAAAGACGCGATAAATCGCCGTCTCTACGAAAGATTGACTATTGTAGAGACGGCGATTCATCGCGTCTCTTGCCTTAACCGAACAGTATTGCGCAAGGCGGAGCCTCTAGGACGGCATTCCCAGTCGAAGACTGGGAACGAGATAATATTTAAAAGCTGGTTTTGAGGCTGGCTTTCACGTTAAGTTGACACCAATACTACGCATACCGCCCTCTACAGATAAGCAAGCTATAGGTAGTGTCTCGTAGAGAAGGGAATTCGTTAAAAAAAAACTTAGGTATTCTTCCAGTCGGATAAATCGGATAAGTCGGATAAGAGTAAACAAGCCAATGGAATTGTATTGTGGTTCATCTCACGATCCTTGTCCACAAAAAAATAATCAAAAAGAATTGCTATGTCCTTCAAAATTTTGGCTTTAGACGGTGGCGGTATTCGTGGAATTGTTGCAGCACGAATACTTCAACAAGTAGAACAAGAAATTAGAAATCAGGGAAAAGGAGAGTTTTTACACGAATATTTTGACATGGTTGCTGGTACTTCTACTGGTTCGATATTAGCAGGAGGGATTGCTATCGGAAAGGAAAGTGATGAACTTATTAAAATGTATAAAAATAGAGGTAAAGATATATTCCCTCTGGAAATAAAAGAGCGCTACAAAAACTTTCCGTCCATCATCAAATCAATTATTGAGGTATTTTCCCCATCTAAATATTCTCATGATGGAATTACTAGCGTACTCAAAGATGCTTATAAATCCACAAGAATTAAGGATATCGAAAAACCCATTCTTTTGATTCTTGCTTACGATACGCTATATCGCAACACTACCTTTTTTACAAATTGTCATCCAGATTTAGGAGATAGATGGTACGATGACTGTTATTTATGGGAAATATGTACCGCTTCTGCCTCAGCACCTACTTTTTTTCCACCATATAAATTAGAACCTGTAGATAAACAAAAATTTGGTGACTGGGAATTCCCCCACATTGATGGAGGAGTTTCTGCTAATAACCCTGCTCTGGCAGCTTTGAGTCTAGCGATGAGGATTAGTCAGTCTTCAGTATCTCCAGAAATCAAGCAACAATATAAACTAAATAATCTGCGATTAGAAGATATTTCTATCCTTTCTATTGGCACAGGTCAAACTGGTCAACCATATCAATATAAGCAAATAAGCAAATGGAGAGGTTTAGACTGGATCAAAAATCTTACTAACATCTTCATGGAACCTACATCTGAGATTGATAGTACGATTTGCCGACAAATTATGGGTGGACATGAGTCTAAACGTTACTTACGTCTTCAGTTTGACTTAAATGAAACATTTAAACCCAAACCAAAAGAGACTTATAAAGATCCTCGCATTGTCTTACCTCCAGAAGAGCGGAAAAATAAATTTACAGGGGAAAAAGTCACTGAAGAAATAGATAATACTAATTCCGTGATTCTTCAGCAGTTAATAGATACTACTTCTGCATTCATTGAGGAAGGTCTTACGTACTATACCAGAGACGATTCCGGTTCTCCGATAAAAAAGGCGATCGCGTCTTTTATTAAAGATAACTAGCGAACTGTGTCATTATTTACAACTGTCTACAATTGGTTGGGGTTTGAATACCCATCCAATTGATTTTTACATGCCGTTCAAGACTTTTTCTGGCTGGTTGCATCAGCTTAGATAGTCAAGGAGCGATGCCTACGGTGGTCACTGAGCCTTGCCGAAGTGCGGTAAACTACGCACGTCACATATAACAATAACTGCCTTCTTTGATAAATTCTCGAAATTGTATTTAATTTACTAATTAAAATTTGCTTTTCTGATAAAGTTTAGTCAAGTCAAGCTTTACCTCTTCTTTGTACTACTCCTATCACATCGTAATAATACCTAAGTTTTTTAATTAATAATTAACAGGAGAAGATATAAAAAATCTTTTAGTAACAAAATAGAATGTGTAATCAAATACATTTTTCTCAGCCCTGTTTTGTGTTGTTGCCGCAGTATTTACCGAATGTTTTCCATGAGAACTGAGGCAGAGAAAATAATATGTTTTTAGACATTTTAGCTAGCCTGCAACGGTTATTTGTTGGTTATATTCCAGCAGTTGTGTTGGGTGGTTTTATTGGATATTTAATCGGGATAAATAGCATGGTTTATCAGCTATTTCGGCTGATATTTCAGATACCACATAGTATCCCTCCTATCGCTTTGCTACCTATTGCTCTAATTGCGTTTCAAGAGAGCGACTCGGCTGCTATTGTAGTAGTTTTTGTGGGAACTCTTTGGACGATGATTATTAATACAGCAATAGGGATGCGGCATTTCAAGAGACAGAATAATAACTTTCGAGTAGCTATTTTTCACATATTTCATGCCTTGAAAGTTAGCATTTGGGTAGCCTGGTTTATCGTTATTGCCACAGAAATGTTAACAGGCCCAAGAGGACTTGGCTTTACCCTCTGGGATGCTTATAAAGCTGGCAATACTGATTATATAATCCAGGAAATATTATACATCGGCATCATTGGCTTTTTGCTGGATCAGTTACTAGATTTCGCAGCCTATATTCTCTCGCAAATGGTTTCAGATGGAAAAAAATCTTCTTAAACTTTATCGAGCAGAATTCAGGAGTCATACCATTTTAGATTTTGGATTTTAGATTTTGGATTGGAAATTGCCTTGTGCGTCTGGCTTGGTGTGAATCCATCTGTCGCAATCATTTTTCAAAATGGTGTCAGGAGTCAGAATGAATTGTGTACGAGTGGCAGGTAGCGCAGCGTAATACCATTTCACGAAAAATCTGATACAGATGTAACCTCTGAAAGCTTTGCTGCATCTAAATTTCTCAATTGCGAATTGCGTTAGCAAGGAACGAGCGTCATTGCGAATTGCGAATTGGTATAAAGCCTAGCCTTCTCTTCTCCCAAAGGCAGAAGCTACGCGCAGCTTCTTGTAGAGAGCGTTTTGATTCTGAATTCTGCATTCTGAATTCTGAATTCTTCTTTATCTAGGCTTGCGGATTGCACCCTGCCAGCTAATAGTTTGCTTGGCAGAACGTATTCCTAAAGAACGAGTTGCTACGACTTCAATATCAACGTTGACACCAGGGCGTAAAGCGTCGTCAGGAATTTTGAGCTTGCCCAAAGCTAGAATAAAACGGTTGTAGTCACGAGTCACAAGTTCGGTGGGAATATCCCCTTCAAATTCAGTTTTGTAGCCAGAAAAACCGTGCGAGCTATCTTGGGCGCGGAATTTCACGCGAAATTGAGTATTAATAGCATCAGACTTGGCTGCCAAATCAACTATTTTTAAGTTGAGATTTTGTCCGGCATCGGCAAACTCTGCCACAGCTAACCGGGTGACATCTTTTTTGGGAATGGCATGGTTAACAGTAAATGTTGTTAAGTTAGCCTCACTTTTGCTGTTACCTTCAACCCATAATTCCTCAGAAAAAGTAATTTCTACTTGTTTGTTATCAGTTAAATTTAGTGTTACGGCTTGATTGCCAAAGCTGGTAATGGGTTGTCTTTCTTGCCAAACTATTTGAAAAGCCTCTTCTAGACGCTGTTCAAACTCAAGGTAATCATCGGCGATCGCAGAACCAGGCGCAAGTAAAGAAGCCGCCCCTATGCGTTGATTCCACTTATTCTTCGAGAGTTTGAACTGTTTATTTATCAGTTCCGACATTGCTAGCTGCACAGTTGGAGTATCAGCGGCCAAAGGTTCCTTGCTATTGACAATACTCAAAGTTCCTAAGCGCCCTTGGCTACCATCGCTACCATCACTGCCATCTCGCCCATCGCTACCATCGCTACATCGATAAACCTTTTCAGTACACTTGTAATCAGGACTACCAGGAGTTCCCTGGCAGGTTTTTACTTCCCATCTTCGTCTGTGACAGTTACAGCCTTCCGTACCCCTACCACCTCTACCACCGCGCCCGCCTTCGCCACTAGTTGCCCGAACAGAAATATTCCGTAAGTCTGCTAAATTGCTGTAATACACTGTCAAAGAACCACCATTTCCCCCATCTCCTCCTTTGCCACCATTACCGCCACTACCACCATCTGGTGCGTTTATATCATGGCTGACGCGATCGCCGCGTTGGGAACCACACTCAGGTTGATAACCATCTTCCCCGTCTTCCCCGTCTTCACCATCTTTACCCGACAAGTCAAGATTTACAGGTGAACCATTGACAAAAATATTTTGGTTTTCACCGCTGCTACCATCTCTACCGGATCGCCCATCGGTTCCGGCGCGTCCATCTCTGCCATAATTTCTAGCTACTCTATAGTATTCGTCAGAGGCAACGGCTGGACATAAAACTGAACCAGAGGCAGGCAAAAAGCTAGTAAATAAGCAGAATGTCAGCAGTAGTGGCAGCTTACTCCTAAAACCATTGTGCATCTATTTACACCTAAAACTTTAGTTGAATTATCTACTCCTGACGCTGACTTTCAACAATTTGCTCCCTCTTGTCCAGTGAGATCGTGTTTGGTTAAAGACTTATCATTAAGACCGCTCTAGGGGCAGAGGAGCAGAGGGGCAGAGGGGAATTGTCCCAAAGCGATCGCCCATAAGAGTAACTAGCAACTTGGGTTAATAGTGATTTTTTTCTGACTCTATTGGTTAGAACATGGTAGCCACTGGGTCAGTTTACGCCAAAGACTCACTTTATATTCAAATACCTCTTAAACTTGGGCATCCTGAAGCAAGGTAGTGAGTGTCCAAGTGTGACACACTTATGAAAAAGGATTAGCTTCTGTTACCACTTCTGGCAGTGGAATAAACTCCGTTTCATCTGGCACGCTAGCAAAGCGATAGTCGCGCCAATCAGCTTTCGCTTGCTCTATTCGCTCTGGTCGGCTAGAGACAAAATTCCACCATTTGTAGCGTGTACCTAACGGCTCACCGCCAATAATAATACATCGAGCAGCAGATGTAGCAGAAACCTCAACCCGATCGTCTGGCTCTAGAATAGCGAGACGATATTGCTCGATCGGTTCACCATTAATCCTCAATCCCTCTGTGACACTGTATACTGCCCTTTGTGAATAATCTGTAGGGATAGTGAAGTGGGTGTTAGCAGACAACACTGCATCTAAATAGAGGATAGGTGAGAGAACTTTTACAGGTGAGGTATAGCCAAATGCTTGCCCAGCAATAAGTTTGATCGTAACGCCATTCTCTTCCCAGGAGGGAAGGATTTCAGCAGGATAGTGAATAAATGTTGGTTCGGTTTCTTCGTGTTCAACAGGTAAGGCAACCCAGGTTTGAATGCCATGAATAGTAGTTTCTTGCTGACGGTCAAAGTCAGGTGAGCGTTCTGAATGGACAATCCCCTTTCCTGCTGTCATCCAGTTAACTGCACCTGGTTGGATTTCCTGCACAGTACCCAAACTATCGCGATGCATCAAAGCACCATCAAATAAATAAGTTACTGTTGCCAGATTAATATGAGGATGTGGTCGGACATCGATGCCTTGATTGGGGGGCATAACGGACGGCCCAAGATGATCGAAAAAGATAAACGGCCCAACCGTTTGGCGATTAGGATATGGCAAACTGCGGCGGGCAGAAAAACCACCCAGATTTTTAACTTCGGGTTCAATCAGTTGAAGAATTGCCATAAATAATCGCAGGTGATTAGTAAATGCTGTAATTATTATAAGTATATTTACTTGCAAATAAGCTAATCTTGATGAGTTATCTGTTTATTTTGGAGAGTTG
This sequence comes from Nostoc sp. DedQUE07, assembly GCF_034530975.2. Classification (NCBI taxonomy): domain Bacteria; kingdom Bacillati; phylum Cyanobacteriota; class Cyanophyceae; order Nostocales; family Nostocaceae; genus Nostoc; species Nostoc sp. DedQUE07. The sequence continues at coordinate 83,613 of NZ_JAVRCC020000007.1, forward strand.
ATGCCAATGCGATCGCCTGTTTTTGACTAGTTTTTTCCGATTAAATATGAAACACAGCCCCAGTCAGTATTGTTTCTCAACCAGAGAGTTTTTTCACAAGTGCGATCGCTCACCTTTAACTTTATTAAACTTCTGATTGGATCTCAGTTTCCTACTGTTAAGGAAATTAATTGTAACCAATTAACTCAATTACTATCAGATTCTGCAAAGCCCCGTCCATTATTACTAGATGCACGAAGTCAAGCTGAGTATGCAGTTAGTCATATCGAAACAGCAGTACGCATAGATCCTCTCACAGAGGACTTAACAGCAGTTGCAACAGCTTTAAAAGATAGACCAATTGTTGTGTACTGTGCTGTTGGCTACCGAAGCGCAAAATTAGCCCAAAAACTGGATAAAGCCGGGATTAAGTGCATTTATAACTTGAGTGGTGGAATTTTTCAGTGGGCAAACGAAGACAGGCCGATTTTTCAAAATGGTCATCCGACAAAGGTTGTACATCCTTACAATGCAATCTGGGGAAAACTGCTAAAAACTACTTACCATGCTCAGGAGTATTGACCTTTGGACTAATATCATATTCGCTTCATTACTTATTAAACCCAAAGAACCCCACCCCGCCAAAGCTACGCTTCGTCTCCCCTCCCGAAGAGCGGGGAGGGGATTAAGGGGAGCCAGTGCGGTCTTGGGGTCTCCCCAAGTGGAGCATCTGGCGTGTGGGGTGCAATGACTGTGGAAATCATAACTAATTATGCGAACATGATATAAGAGCTTGTCAACATTGAGCAAGTAGAATAAAAGCAACGATAAAACTACTTAAGCTGCATGTCTCAAGTTTCGATTGTCATTCCTACTTTAAACGAAGCAGTTAGCTTAGAGCGGACATTGCGCCAATTGACTTTACTTAATCCGCCTGCTTTTGAAGTGATAGTAGTAGATGGTGGCAGCGATGATGAGACAGTGGCAGTTGCAAAGCAATGCTTTGGGTCATTCAATCAATCGCTAGGCGTACAAGTTCTTTCATCTGAACAGCGTGGGCGTTCTATTCAGATGAATTACGGAGCATCGGTTGCAACTGGAGATATTCTTTGCTTTCTTCATGCAGATACTTGGGTGCCGGATGACCTAATCACTGTAATCGAGCAAACTCTAGCAGAGTCAACCATTGCCTGTGGGGGGTTCATTTCTCTGATGAGTGGATCTCAAACGACTCGCTGGGGCATCTCTCTACATAATTATTTAAAAACCTACTATGCACCACTGCTATTTAAACCTCACCTGTTTTTTCGAGGATTGCGCCTGTTGTTCGGAGATCAGGTAATGTTTTGTCGTCGCACTGACTTTTGGGATTGCGACGGATTTGATGAGGCATTACCGATTATGGAAGATGGAGATTTATGCCTGAGATTGATTAAAAAAGGACGTATTTATCTGGTGAACCGCATTGTTCACTCTTCAGATCGTCGCGTCGCAAAATGGGGTAGCTGGAAAGCAAACGCAATCTACCTTTATATCGGTTTTTTGTGGGGAATTGGCGTTGATGCAAATTATCTCAAACAATTTTATCAAGATATTCGCTGATTCAGGCTCCAATCATAGTAGAGATAGGAAATCGGCGTTGAGGCATTGATTGGCAGGTCTGTTTCTAGGTAGGAGCGGATATATTCTGGAATAGAGGATTTGACCTTAAGAAAATCTTGACGATACCATTTAAAGATTTTGCTACAGTAGAGCGTTTTACTATTTGAGTCATAACGGACTTTTTCAGGATTGTTAATGAAGCGACGGGTATCTTCATCTAACTGCTGAGTAACTTGTTGAGGAAAATAAGCTCCAGCCCGCAGTAACGGGCAACCAACTGAAGCGCAGACAATTGCAAAATGAATTCGTGGCTCCTGTAATTGATTCCGTAGAATTTGGTTCTCTATTTGGGCTAAACTGTAATGTTCGTCAAATATATAATAAGCACGACGTTGGAAGAACCACAAAAAAGCCAGCCAGTTGGGAATGCCTAAGATTCGCGGACGAATTGACTCAAGTGGGTATCTTTCTAAAATTGCCGAAATGGTGAACGCATTGTAAAGGTTGATCCACAATGCCAATTGCTCAGAAGTGTTGCTATTAGATGTAAAAGGCAGATTTTTTTGACTCGACAACCAATCAGCTAGCGCTTGAGGTTGCTCAGTTTTCCAAGCAATATAGTTTACACGACCCTCTCGATCGACATATTGACGCAACAACTTGTCCCAAGGTTCAAAATCAATCATTATTGCTGTGTTTATATGTTGGCTGTAGCTAAAAGAATTCTTTGCTTTCGCGATCGCAACGTAGACTTGAATTTATACAAGTATTTATTTAACGAATTATAACAATACTATCTTTGGCAACTTGAAATCAGCGATACACTGAGGAAAATTCCTTGAGGAAGCGTTGATGGCACGGTCAAATGGGGTTACAAGTGAAACGTCTGTAGAGGAATTGCCTACAGTTTCAGATAAAAATGCGATCGCAATTGAAAATCCACCTGAGCCAGTGGAGGATGCCCAAGATATTGACGACATATTGAACTCACTAAAAACCTTACTGAGTTCTCTAGAAAAGCTCCAAAAAGTCCGGCAGGAAGTAGGCGATATTAAACCGTTAATTGGGCGGATGCTTGATGGCGAACTAGTTGCTGGTGAAGAATTGGAGCAACTCAAGACAGGTGTGAGCAGTCTTTCTCGGCTTGTTCGTGCTTATAATGACCATCAAGTAGCGTTGGCTAAAGCACAACCTGCTAGAGACTTGCTAGATCAAGTGCTGAAAGAGCGTAAAGCTAATTGAGTTGAGACTGGAGATTGGGCACAAGAGGCAGAGGGGAAAGAGGTAATTTTTTATTCTCCCCCTTTCGCCCTGCTCCCTAGTGTCCAATTTAATAAGCGATCGCACTTTTTTGAGAGAATGCGATCGCTTCTCCATCGCCTTTAGGTATATATGTCTACGGCGGCAAGGTATATTGTTAAAGTAAGTATGGTATTATACTCAATCTACTATTTAAATTTGCTAATAACCTAAAATAGGTTATGATGACGAAAGCCTAGTATTACTTGCAAGGTAGGTATCGTAATGATGATTAATAGAGAGAATCTACCCTTAGACCAGATTCTCTTAGAGGATAGCTTACAACTGCTGAGTAATCTGCCAGATGAATGTGTTGATTTAGTTGTATCTTCTCCACCTTATAATCTAGGCAAAGAATACGAATCAAGGCAAGCTCTTGAGATTTATTTGGCAGAACAAACAGCCGTTCTGCTTGAATGTAGCCGGATTCTCAAAAATACAGGTTCGCTATTTTGGCAAGTTGGTGCTTTTTCTAACCGAGGAATGCTGATTCCTTTAGATATTCGCTTTTTTCCGATTTTAGAGTCATGCAGACTAATTCCTCGCAACCGAATTATATGGGCTAGGCAACATGGTCTTCATGCCCAGAAAAAGTTTTCTTGTAGACATGAAACTATTCTTTGGTTTACTAAATCAGATAACTATAAATTTAATCTAGATGCTATTAGAGTTCCCCAAAAATATCAAAATAAGAAACATTATCGAGGAAATCGAAAGGGGGAACTTTCATGCAATCCAGAAGGTAAAAATCCTGGTGATATTTGGCTGTTTCGGAATGTTAAGCACAATCATGAAGAACAAACTATACATCCCTGCCAGTTTCCAGAAGACTTGGTAGCTAGAATTATATTAGCTACAACTAACGAAAATGATATTGTTTTAGATCCATTTATGGGATCGGGAACTACGGCAGTGGTTGCGAGAGATGGTAAACGTCATTTTATCGGGTCAGAAATTGAACCGAAATATCATCAAGTTGCATTGCGTCGTCTCAGTGGCAATCCGGATAAAAATGGTTGTTTTCCAAATTTAAAAACATTGCGTGATTATGTTGAAAAAACTGGTCAATGTATTGATACATTTAAGTTTGATGTGCAAGTAGGAAATAAAGCTTCAGAACGCAGCAAAGCAAAAATTTATTCAGAAGAGTATCACTTGCAAGCAATGGAAGATAGATTAATTTATGAAGAATCTGCTTTTGCAGCTAATCTAAGAGGTGAAGAGATTCCAGTAGATGCAAAGCTTAATGGTAATGGGAAAAAGACCTCTTTACAAAATAAAATAGCAAAACAAGTAGAAGAAGTAGAACAAATTGAATTGAGATTATGGACTTAATAGATTAATTTTTACAATAAGTTAATTAGACAACGACTACGGGCTGAACGTCCCGCAATAATTTGGCATTGGCGATTAACTCTAGTATTTACAGTTCTCGAATATCTTTTAGATAAATACTCAGTCCAAATAATAGGAACTATTGTATTTTGTTGTTCAAATAATCCAACCAGTCTGATTGGTACATCAAAAACTTGGTTTTTAGCCAAAGCTGTTAACTGATTAACAGCTTGCTCGTAATAAAGAGTGCTATTGGAAGCAGGAAACATCAGAGCCTTTGTTACTATAATTACCAAATTAGTCGGGTATCCAACAAATTCAGTTTTAGCTTTGAAGAACAATTCTGAGCGCAAAGTGTTATTGAGTAGAAAGGGATAGTTAGAAAATTGAATTTCAATGATAATGCCAGTTTTAGCAAAATCAACATCTGTACCTAAAAATCTATAAGGTGCCGGAATAGGAATATTTGATTGCCAAGCATCATGAATAAAAGCAGCTTTAATATATTCGTTCGTACCTACTGGATCGAATATTGCATTACCTTGAATTCCAGCTTGATCTGAAGCCTTGATATGCAAAGGCATTCTAGTGAGAGTAGTACTAATCTCATGCCATTCGTTTTGGTATTGGGTATTAATTATTGTATCTGCTGCGTTAAAGTCAACATATTGAATAATGATTATTATGTCTCCTTTTGGTATTTCAACAGTTCTTTGATAAAAGCAAGCGGATCGATTTCAAGAACTTGGGCAACTTGTAAAAATTCAATCACGTCAAGACGGCGCTCTCCACGTTCATACTTTGATACATAAGATTGTGGAAGCTCTAGCTTTGCTGACAACTCTGTTTGAGTGAGCTTTGCAGCTTTCCGCGCTTCTATAAGTAACTGGCGAAACCGATTGTAATCTTCGCTGAAAACTGATTTAGGCACTTTAGCTTGCCTTTTTTCGGGCGATGGTTTATTCGATCTCGATGAGAGTTATTACATATTGCTAAACTCAGTTAAATTTTAAAACCTAATATGGGATAAACCCAAAATAGGTTTTGGACAGCTATTATGAAGACAGCACGCACGTAGGTGTTGGCGTAACCTCTCCAAGAGTTGCCCGTCGTAGAAATGACACTCTCAGTTCTCCAAGCTTGTAAATGTGAAGTCGCTACATGTCTATATCTGTGGTTTCATTTGAAGGATATCAAATTTTGCAAGATATCTACTTACGATCATGAATGTTGCACCTGCCATTGTAGTACTAGGTCAAAATAGCGTGACAGTAGCACGCAAGATAATCAGCGTCTTACCAGGGGCGACGCTATACGGTCTAGAGGGTCGCACATCTGGAGTTGATGTCAGCTTCACGAACTTTGGTGAGACGCTGCGCGAGTTATTTACCCAAGGAACACCGCTAATTGGCATTTGTGCCGCCGGTATTTTAATTAGGACTCTAGCTCCGGTAATCTCGGATAAACGACAGGAACCACCAGTGCTAGCTGTGGCTGAAGATGGTAGTGCTGTTGTCCCTCTCTTGGGCGGACTTGGTGGAGTAAACGATTTGGCTCGCCGCATTGCTGAAGCGCTGGATGTCAAAGCTGCAATTACGACCACAGGCGATTTACGTTTAGGCACAACGCTGTTATCTCCTCCCCCTGGATACCATTTAGCAAACCCAGACGATGCGAAGAAATTTATCTCAGATTTGCTAGCTGGGGCGCAAGTTAAGCTCGAAGGAATAGCGCCTTGGTTGAGCGATAGTAAACTGCCCATAGATCCACAGGGAGATTTGACCATCCAAGTTACGGAACGCTTGGTGACTCCTACAGCCAACAGGCTTGTCTACCACCCAGCAACGATCGCGATCGCAATGAGTGGCATGATTGATGATGCAGTAGCTTTAGTACACCAGCTACTAGCTGATGCCAAACTAGAAAAAGCATCAGTCGCCGGGATATTTGCACCCATCGCCGCCGCCGCCGATCCCGCAATCCACGCGGTAGCTAGCGCCTTAAAAGTGCCCACTCGCTTTTTTACCCCAAATCAGTTAGAAAGTCTACTTTCACAAGGTTATAGCCCCGTCCAAGCCGCAGCGATCGCCGCCACTGGGACATCCCCCTTATCTCCATCTCCTGATATTGCGATCGCTATTGCTCCTCAAGCAATCGACCCCAACACCATCGGTCAACCACGCGGAAAATTAGCGATTATTGGCACGGGCCCTGGTGGTTCGCAATGGATGTCTCCCGAAGTCAAGGAGATACTCAAGTCGGCAACTGACTTAGTGGGTTATAAAACTTATTTAGATTTAGTTGGTTCTCTGGCTGATGGCAAGCAACGGCATGAGTCTGATAACCGCGAAGAAGAAGCACGGGCAAAGATGGCCCTTGATTTGGCTGCATCTGGACGATATGTAGCTGTAGTTTCATCTGGTGACCCCGGTATCTATGCAATGGCAACAGCAGTTTTTGAGGTATGCGATCGCTATGCTAAACCAGAATGGGACAGTATCGACATTCATGTGGCCCCAGGCATCTCTGCAATGCAGGCAGCAGCAGCAGCCATTGGTGCGCCCCTTGGGCATGATTTCTGTGCTATTTCCCTCTCCGATATCTTGAAACCTTGGTCTGCGATCGAGCAACGAATTGCGGCTGCTGCTGAGGCCGATTTTGTCATTGCTTTCTACAATCCTGTTTCTAAAGAGCGTACTTGGCAACTGGCAGAAGCGAGAAATATTTTGCTGCAACATCGAACACCAGATACACCAGTAGTATTGGCCCGGAATCTCGGCCGCCCAGGACAAACGGTAAAAGCGATCGCACTTGAGCAGTTAACACCAGCAAGCGCTGATATGCGGACAATTATTCTCGTTGGTTCCACAAAAACCCGAACTATCAAGCGCCGCGATGGTAATATCTGGGTTTATACGCCGCGTCGCTATACCGAATATTAGGCACGATTGGCGCTGTCACCGAAGAGAGCAAAAAAGGCAAAATAAACACTTTTTTAAAGGCACTCAAAGATAAAGGGATGGGATTTTGCATTTTCTGTAATGCCGCGATGTCTAGCGACAAGCCGCAAAGCGTCTACGCTACTCTTTATGCTTTAGAAATAGGACAAATCAAGCGAGTTAAAATTCTTGAATGGTATGTACATCAAGGGAACGAAACACAAGCAGCTGTGGAAAATGTGCCCAACATTACTTTTTGTTCAATTCATCAATTATCAGGCTATTAACACACATAAAAATCTGAAAAACATGCATAAAAGTTCCCAAAAGTGTGCAACAGCAACTGGTACATCATCAAAATTTTTAATTTTCACAACAGCAGTCATAGTTGTGCTACTATACAACTCGTGTATGTAGTTCATTCAAACGAAAATCCCAATAAGTCTCACCTATCTGCAATATAAATGAGTAAAAACCATTGATGATTACGCTATGAAAAAATAAATTATTATTAAACAGAATACATTTGTCAAAAGTCAAAATTTATTCTGAATTCTGTACAAATAGCGGAGGAATCATCGGGTTCAAAATCTCACAAAACAAGAAAATTTGGTGATGCAAGAATTCATTAATGGGTCTAAATCCCCGATTGATAACGAAGCTCTTTCTCTACGAAAGGCTTCTCTTTCAGAGACGCTAAGGCAACGCCAAGGAATCCTTAAGTGTTTTGATTTTGACTTCTGAATTTTGACTTCAACAAATTTTCATTGGAATTTTAACATTGTAATCTAAGCATATAGCGATTAGTCAGGAGTTTAGTTTGATGAATCCTAAAGTCTCTGTAATTATCCCTGCCTACAATACTGAAGTTTATATTAAGAAGGCAATAGAGTCAGTCTTAAATCAAACACTCACTGAGCTTGAAGTTATCGTTGTCGATGATGGGTCAACTGATAAAACTGTAGAAGTTGCAAAGAGTTTTACCGATGAACGTCTCAAAGTGATAGTTAATCCACAAAACCTTGGGGTTTCTGCTGCACGTAATCTTGCTATCAAAGCAGCCCAAGGAGAATGGATTGCTGTTCTTGATTCAGATGACTGGTATGCTCATGAAAGATTAGAAAAGCTTGTGTTGCTGGCAGAACAAGCAAATGCAGATATGATTGCAGATGATGTTTATTTTATCAAAGATGGTGCAACATCTCCTTGGAGTACATTGATTCAAGAAAGTGGAGAACATATAGATAAAATTCTCCAAATTGATATCGTTTATTTTGTAAAAACTGATGTCTATGGAAAAGCAGGACTACATCTTGGTTTAAGCAAGCCCCTGTTCAAACGAGAATTTTTGGTTAAACACAGCATTGAGTACGATGAAAGCCTAAGCATAGCTGAGGACTTTTGGCTTGATATGAAATGTTTAATTAATGGCGCTCGCTTTTTTCTAGTGCCAGAAGCCTATTATTTCTACCGTTCACGCTCTTCTTCTCTTGTACGTGAAAGCCGATTAAAACGTCTAAATCAATCTTGCATATCTACTGATTCTTTCATGCAGCAAAAAGTTGTGGAAAAAAATCCAGCTTTAATGCGTGCTCTGTCTTATAATCTTGCAGTTTACAATAGAACTTTAGCTTACTATCAAGTTTTATTGCCTCTCAAGCAAGGAAATTGGTTATTAGCATTGAAAGAACTCACAAAAAAACCGAGCGTTTTTTATGATTTTATTTCTAGATGTAACAATATTATTAAACGTCGATTTCAATACTATGTGATGGGTAATAAATTAGTTTTTGAAATGCCTTATAATCTCCAAATAAAACGAAGAAAATCAACGCATCCCAATTTTTATTCTTCCAAAAATAATAAATAAGTAAGACCAAAAGATTGTTACAAAAATATGAGGTAAGGGAGTAATCGGACAACCCTGTGACTAGAAAGATTATAAAGATTATAAAGCTGTACGTCTTCTAACTTGGTTGCGATGCCTACGGCGGGCTGCGCCTACGCAGCCTCATTCCAAGAAAATAATCTTGTAGTCTAATTGGGTTAACAGCCAAATCATAGCTCCTATACTGACCTGTATTGGAGATGGACATGATGGAATTTAGAATATTATTCGTGAATTTACTCTCCCTATTGAACGCCGCGAAATACTCGATCGAGTAATCATGTCCTATTTTCCAACCATAGAACTATTATGATACCTATTGCATAAGCAATAATATCTTTCCAATCAAATACACTTCCCAAAGCAACAGCCAGAATCTTGTATTTTTGTAATCCTAAATTATTTACAAAATTAAAATATTGCAGAATCTCAATTGCACAAGAAAAGGCAAAAACTGATAAAGCGACTATCGATGAGTGTATATTCCAAAAAGCTTTGACAAAGCAATAAATTAATATAACTACTAAAACATCACCGATAAAAGGACGAATAAAACTATCATTTATAAAAACTGCAATACATACCTCTATTAAAAATAGTAAAAGTGTCAGGTAAAAATATTTTTTATTGAAGATAAACATGGCAATCAATAGCGCTCAAAAAATACCTACTTTGACTATCAACCTCTTTCATTTTTGATAGACTCTGTTAAAAATTCTATTATTACTAATCCCTCTTTTGTTACTATGGGGAGAGTATAATCAGGAAGAAAAACCGAAACAGTAAGTAACTCTGATGGTTACGTAGCGCAGGGAAGCAGTAAATACAGTCGGCTTCATAGATAACTATTGTCAACACTATTATTCAATATTTGAGGATGTGAGACATTTTGAGGCATTCAAGTATTTACACTTGAGAATGTTATCAGAAATCCGAGCCAAATCGCTACCAGAGATAGCGAAAACAGCAGGATTAAAAGATGGTCAATTCCCGTCATCATTTTTACCAGAGATGCACTGTGGAATATCAAAAAATTAAAAGAAATACTTAGCGGTATCAAACTAAATATGAACTTATGTTAACTAGTATAACAAAATATTCACAAACCTGAGATGATGGCATATTAATGCTTTAGTACATCCTGTGTCACTGATACCCCAAATATCCGAGTAATCATTTGTCATGAATCCTTACACTATCCTCGATCGGACAGGACTTCAGCGTGTTAGTGATGGCATGATCCGCCCCCTACTAGAAAATTGCGAGCCTGCCTCATATACTCTGGTTTTAGTCTGGCCCCAACTTGGGGATTTTGATAGTCTTGAATATGCGTGGTGGTTACAGCGCGAAGCTAAAAAATTGTCAGATGAAAAACTCGCTATTCGTGCAGTGGGAATTGGTAATCGCGCCTCTGGAATAAGATTTTGTGAATATACAGGATTTCCACCGGAAAATTTATTTGTTGAACCTAATGGAGAACTACATCACCAACTCAAACTTTATTCAGGTCTCAATTTTCCTCTCCCTGGACTTTCCCCTGCTCAGAAAGCTTGGCTAAATCTAGTGTTAATGTGTGCAGGCTTTGGAAGTCCTGGAACGCTAAAAGAAGTTTTTCGGGGATACAGGGGAGATCGTCAAGCCCCTCAACTTATTGAAGATGATGAAGTTATTCAAGGTACTCCTTTACCTGCTTTTAAAGGCTCGTTTTTCCAATTAGCTGGCGGAAGTGGGTTTCAACGTCCCTTTGAATTGGCTACTCTACGGCTACGGAATATGGTTGAAGTTCTCAGCAATTGGCATACTTATGTACCTAATTCTGCCTACTTAACTCAGCGTGGTGGAACTTTTCTGTTTGATACCAAAGGCCAGTTACTTTACGAACATCGAGATCCAGGAATTTTAGGCTTTGCTGCTAATATGAGTCAGCCCTTATCATTTTTATCCTCGATTGAAACGGATAGCTTTACTTCAACTCACTAATTCCTAAACCTTGTCTACCTTGAGAACCATAGTTTTGTAGGTTGGATGCAGCGATAGCGTAACCCAACATATAAATAAGGTGGTAATGTTGGGTTGCGTTTCACTCTACCCAACCTACATAAACATAAATATATCTTTTAAGGGACTTCCAAGAAATAAATTATCCAATCTTGTAGGGTGGGCATCTTGCCCGCCTTTGACTATGGGCGCGCTACGAGTGGGGTCATACCCTGCGGGATCTCGCTACAAACCCGCCGTTGATTGAAAACCACTAAATCTTCTCTTTTAGAGACGCTGTTCGCGTTTGATTTAATAAGGGTTTTAAATCTTCTTGTTCAGACGCTCCGCGAACAGCAGACTCAGGGCATCGCTCCTGACTCTTGAATTTTGAATTATGCTGAAAATCAAGATAAGTGAGGACTTTTCTAACGACACTTGAATTTCATTTGTGCGAAGTGGTCTTCCAGTAGGAAAATAGATAAAGGAGTAGTAACCATCAAGCTATATGTTTGAAATTATGGTATTAAATCATTTTTTGTTAAAAGAGCCTGCTTCGGGATCTCATCAATATTCTGAACACATCAATCTACTTTTGTAAATCTAAAATCTGCTCTAAAAGAAGCTCTAATGGGTATAAAAGTCATAATAATTCGTAATTGATAATGACGCTTGCGGACTCGCTAACGTAATTCGTAGTTGTAATCACTGCTTGCTCTGTACTCTCTTAATTACGAATTACGAATATAGCAAGTAAGGATAAATAAAATGTCATTTATTATGCAAACTTCTGGAACTCTTACTGGTTTAGATATCTTGGTAGTTGAGGATGATGATGATACCCGCTTTTTTATCACTACTGTCTTGGAAATGGATGGAGCAACAGTTATAGCAGTGATATCAGCAGCAGATGCACGCAATGTATTGTCTGAATTGCAACCCGATGTTTTAATTAGTGATATCGGGTTGCCTGGGGAGGATGGCTACACTTTCATTTCCAAATTCCGTGCGCTGAAAGCAAATAAGTGTGGACGAGTCCCGGCTATTGCTTTAACAGCCTTTGCTGATAGTGAGGCTCGTATCCGTGCTTTGGAAGCTGGCTTTGACACTCATATATCTAAACCGATCGCTCCAGAAGAACTAGTTGAGATAGTGGCTAATTTGGTTGCTTCTTGTAATTGGTAGTTATTCTCTTCGGTCTTGATAATCTTCAGAAGATTTTGGATCTAACTCCCAGCGATCGCCATCACGATCCTCTAAAATATCGTTGGTATGCAGAAATTCAGAATCAGCCATTTCTAGCCCCACTGCTGCTTCTAAGTCCTCTGTGACATTTTGATCGGGAGTGGAAGTACTACCACCAACTGCTTCATCTCCAACTGCATCTGCATCTTGCCAATAAGCATCAACATCCCCACCAGTCAGTTCAGGACTAGTTTCTGTGTACTCGTCTCTTTCATCCTGCATAGAGCGTCCGCCAATGTTGTATCCCGGCAAGTCTTTTACACCAGTACCGTAGGATTCGGTAATCTCTTGTGGCAAATCATTACTTTTAATTTTGTCATTATGATTTTTTTCTGCCATGATCCTAGCTCTTTTCTGCATTCTCACAATAACGTTTTCTTGTCAGCAATTTGTCTAACTAGAGGTGTATAGCTAAGAAAATAATCTATCCCCTGGGTACGAAGCTAAACTAGCGATCGCGCCATAAGATTGTAGCTATGAATTCATGGTCAAGGAACTTGTAGTTGAAGTTATGAGTTATAAGTTATCAAACCAAAATTATTCATTGGCGAACTTTTCACTCATAACTATTTCTTGTTTGGCAAAAATAGGCAACCAAAATAAAATTTTGATGATAAGTTTAGCATTTTAACTCGTTTTCATACTTTTTAAATATCTGAATGCTAAATAACCAATTGAATACTCAAATAAGTTTGAGTAGTGAAGGCAGATAATATGATAAGTAATTCAAGATTATTTATTCAAAAAATAATCTGTTTATTTAACTTTTGTTGTAGTTAGTTAAAGACTAGAGAATACAAACGTAATACCATTTTATGACTGAACATAACAATAACTCCGGTAAGAAAAAAGTTGCTATCCTCATTGAACAAGCAGTAGAGGATGCAGAATTTACAGTTCCATATAATGGATTGAAACAAGCAGGAATAGAGGTAGTAGTCCTTGGTTCCCGAATGAATGAAAAATATAAGGGGAAACGCGGCAAACTTAGCATACAAGCCGATGGTACCACAACGGAGGCGATCGCAGCCCAATTCGATGCAGTGGTGATTCCCGGTGGGATGGCTCCCGATCAAATGCGGCGAAACATCAACACAGTCCGCTTTGTCCAAGAAGCTATACAACAAGAAAAATTAGTCGCTGCTGTTTGTCACGGCCCACAAGTTTTGATTGAAGGTGACTTGCTCAAAGGTAAGCAAGCCACCGGTTTTAGCGCTATTGCCAAGGACATGATTAACGCTGGCGCAAATTATCTAGATGAGCCAGTGGTAGTTGACGGAAATTTGATTACATCTCGTGAACCCGGAGACTTGCCAATTTTCACCACAGCGATATTAAGCCGTTTGGGTTATGGTGGCAAAGATGCTGCATTGCCAAATGAAAAAGACACAAGTGCTGAATGGTGGAAGTTGGCTGATGCTTGGGGTGGCTCAACTAAAGGTGATATTGCCAAAGGTTTAAATACTGCTCTTGCTGGTGAACGTTATTCTTTAGAAGCATTTGAGAACTACTTTGAAAAGGAATCAGATAACGAAGTAAAATCAGTTTTCCAAGAAATAATTGCTCATAAACAGCGCCACATTGAAAAACTAGAAACTTATCTTGACCGATTGGGTGAAAAACCCTCTTTAGGGGCAAATATTGCCAATCAGTATGCCAAAGTGAAAACTGCCATGACAGGAAGTGATGATATATATCAGTTACGTTCTGCTCTAGGTGATGTGCAAACCGGTATCGGCGATATTGGCAATTTGTGTGCAATGTACACTGACCCAGTAGCAACAGCTATTTTCAAACAAATTTACCAAGATTCATCGAAATATGAGCAACGATTGGTAGAACTATATCGAGCGCGGATAGGCGCTCAGATTCAGCCTCCTAAGCCGACAACAGGGGCTGCTGTGTCAATGTAAGGTTTTTTGAACGTAGATGGCTACCGAAAAGGCGCAAATAACACACGAGAAAGAAGAGGGTATTTGCGCCTCTATGGTGAATTTACAGTAATGGAGATATAAAAAGTGACTTCAACATCAGGGGATAAATCAAGTACAAACCAGCCAGAGGCTAGTGAAGTAGAGCGTTGGGCTTCCCTTATCGGTGGCGGTGCGATGGTGCTGATGGGTTTAAGACAAGGTTCATTGCGAGGAGCGCTGACGGCTTTAGCTGGTGGTGGTTTGGTTTATCAAGGTGCAACCAAGCAAAGCACAATCCAGAAAGCACAGGAAGCAATAGGTCTAAACCAGCCGATCAAAGTTGAAAAGACGGTAACTATCAATAAATCGCCAGAAGAATTGTATCGCTTTTGGCACGACTTTGAGAATTTGCCCACATTTATGAAGCATCTCAAATCTGTCAAGGTGTACAACGAAAAACGTTCTCATTGGATTGCCAATGCACCTTTGGATAATACCGTAGAATGGGATGCAGATATTCTCGAAGACCGGGAAAATGAATTTATTTCTTGGGCTTCTGTAGAAGGTGCAGACATTGATAATTCTGGTTTTGTCCGTTTCAAAAAAGCACCAGGCGATCGCGGCACGGAAGTCAAGGTTGTTTTGGAGTATAACCCACCAGGCGGAGCATTGGCAGCTACCGTAGCTAAACTTTTTGGTGAAGAACCAGAACAGCAAATTGGTGATGAATTGCGCCGCTTCAAAATGCTAATGGAAGCAGGCGAAATCGCCACAACTGAAGGTCAACCTTCTGGACGTAAGTAGTTCTTTGTCCTTTGCCCAATGCCCAATGCCCAATGCCCAATGCCCAATGATTAATAATTATGAAAGCAGTCTGCTGGAACGGTGCTAATGATGTGCGGGTAGAGACAGTACCAGATCCGACAATTCTTAACCCGCGTGATGCGATTATTAAAATTACTTCCACGGCGATTTGTGGCTCCGATCTACATATTTATGGCGGCTATATTCCCACAGTGCAACAGGGTGACATTATTGGTCACGAATTCATGGGGGAAGTCGTGGAAGTTGGCAGAGGAGTCAACAATTTAAAAATAGGCGATCGCGTTGTTGTTCCTTCCACAATTGGCTGTGGTAATTGCAATTATTGCCAACGTGATATGTGGTCATTGTGCGATAACTCCAATCCGAAAGGTTGGATTCAAGAAAAATTGTTTGGCAATATCACCTCAGCTATTTATGGCTACTCCCATATGTTGGGTGGTTATGCAGGCGCACAAGCCGAATATATCCGCGTACCCTTTGCTGATGTGGGTGTCGTCAAAGTTCCGCCAGATTTGCCGGATGAGATGTTGTTATTCATCTCCGACGCTATCCCCACAGGTTATATGGGTGCAGAATTATGCGATATCCAACCGGGTGATACTGTAGCCGTTTGGGGTTGCGGTGCTGTTGGACAGTTTGCCATGATTAGCGCCTACATGATGGGAGCCGAAAAAGTGATCGCAATAGATCGCTTTCCCGAACGCCTGGAAATGGCGAAAAAGTTTGCCAAAGCAGAAGTGATTAACTACGAAGAAGTTAATGCTGGCGAAGCGTTGAAAGAGATGACTGGTGGTCGTGGCCCCGATGCTTGCATCGATGCTGTTGGTTTAGAAGCACACGGCGTTGGTTTAGAAGACTTCTACGACCAGACAAAACAAAAGCTCAGATTGGAAACCGACCGTCCCCACGTTCTGCGGGAAATGATGGTCGCCTGTCGTAAAGGCGGGACTCTTTCAATTATGGGTGTTTATGGTGGTTTTGTAGACAAAATACCATTGGGTGCAGCCTTTAATAAAGGCTTAACCTTCAGAATGGGACAAATGCATGGACAGAAATATATGCATTTGTTATTGCAGATGGTTTTGGATGGAAAACTCGATCCATCCTTCGTTGTCACCCATCAATTGCCTCTAGAACAAGCACCCCACGCCTACCACATCTTTCAACAAAAAAAAGATAACTGTATCAAAGTTGTTCTTAAACCCTAAATGGCAAATAGTCATTCAGTGTTTTGAATTTGTCCACCTTACATAATGCAATTGAGGTTGTTTATGAATCGACTAAGTTCTTGGTTACGAAATATTCGTATTTCTCAAATCCTTGTAGTTTTCTTAGCAGGATTTATATTTTTACTGGGTCAGGCTTTTAGCTACGTTGATGTAGCACAAGCTGATGTTACAAGTCCAGAGGGTACTTATTACAAAGGAACACCAAATGGGCAAGGTGAAATTAGAAACGATACCCAAATCAATAATACCCAAAAATCACAAAATCCAATCAAAGGTGCTGTTGATAATATCCGCGAAAAATTAAACTTGGATGAAAAACCTCCTGAAGCTACAAAAGAGTTTTTTGATCCTAGTACAAATAGAAGTGCAGATAAAACTTCATCATATGAAGGAAGTAGAGAAGGTTATTATCGCACTCCTTCTAGTAACTAACTCAGAGATAGCAGCTAAAGGGTTAGTAAATCTTGAGTCGAATACTTGAATAACTTTTTAGCGGTTATTGAGACGCGATAACTATCGCGTCTCAAAATTAAGACAAATCCAGGATTTATCTTGATACGAACGATCCAGGAATTATAACTAAGGACTAAATAATTATGAAAGCAGTTTGCTGGCATGGAGCAAACGACGTGCGGGTGGAAACAGTTCCCGACCCTAAAATTCTTAACCCACGTGATGCTATTGTTAAAATTACTTCCACAGCAATATGCGGTTCAGATTTGCATATTTACGACGGCTATATTCCCACCATGCAAAAGGGCGATATCCTTGGTCATGAATTTATGGGGGAAGTCGTAGAACTTGGAAGTGCAGTTAAAAATGTGAATGTAGGCGATCGCGTCGTTGTTCCCTTCACTATATCTTGCGGTAGCTGCTTTTTCTGCAATCGGGATTTATGGTCGCTGTGCGATAACTCTAACCCCAATGCTTGGTTAGTCGAAAAGCAAATGGGACATTCACCAGCAGGTCTATTTGGCTACTCTCATTTATTCGGCGGTTACGCTGGCGGTCAAGCAGAGTATGCAAGAGTACCTTTTGCCGATGTAGGCTTGTTCAAAATTCCCGATGGTTTAACGGATGAGCAAGTGCTATTTCTAACAGATATTTTTCCCACCGGCTACATGGCAGCCGAGAACTGCAACATCAAACCCGGTGATATTGTCGCCGTTTGGGGTTGTGGGCCAGTCGGACAATTTGCCATCAGAAGCGCATATATGCTAGGTGCGGAACGGGTGATCGCTTTTGACCGCGTTCCCGAACGTCTGCAAATGGCTAAAGAATACGGCAAAGCAGAAGTTCTCAACTACGAAGAAGTGAATATTGGCGAAGCACTCAAAGAAATGACTGGCGGTCGTGGCCCCGATGCTTGCATTGATGCAGTAGGAATGGAGGCACACGGCACAGATTTTATGGCGATGTACGACCAGGTAAAGCAAGCAGTACGTTTAGAAACAGACCGTCCGACGGCATTACGGCAAGTAATAGTATCTGCTGCTAAAGGTGGTCATGTATCACTTGCGGGTGTGTACGGTGGCTTTTTAGATAAAATCCCAATGGGTGCTGCCATGAACAAAGGATTAACCTTCAAAATGGGACAAACGAATGTCCACAAGTATCTAAAACCTTTGCTAGAACACATCCAAAACGGTGATATCGATCCAACATTTATCATCACTCACACTTTACCTCTAGAACAAGCGCCCCACGGCTACGAGATTTTTAAGCACAAGAAAGATAACTGCATCAAAGTTGTACTCAAACCGTAGTAGGGAATGGGGAATGGGGAATGGGGAATAGGAAATGGAAACAAGGAAAATAACTATGCCCAATGCCCAATACTTCGACTCCGCTCAGTACAAGTGCCCAATGCCCAATACCCAAAGTTAAAACTAGAAAGAGGTAGAAAATATGTCTGATACAACCGTTATTAAAGTAGACTCTAGCAATTCCCCTAAAGGTCAACTTGGTCAGAAATATCTTGCATCTGGCAAAACCATTTCCATGCGCCTATGGGAAAATGAGGAACCGAACGAACCTAAAGAACCAGCAGCACGGGAATATGAAACTGTTGGTTATGTAATTACTGGTCGTGCAGAATTGCATATTGAAGGGCAAACGATTTTACTAGAACCTGGGAGTTCTTGGGTAGTACCAAAAGGAGCTAGTCACACTTATAAAATTTTAGAATCATTTACTGCTGTTGAAGCAACTAGTCCACCTGCTCAAGTTCACGGGCGAGACGAAAACTGATATCATGTTCGCATAAACTAGTTATGATTTCCACAGTCATTGCACCCCACCCCTTAATCCCCTCCCCGCAGGCGGGGAGGGGAGACAAGGCGTAGCTTTGGCGGGGTGGGGTTCTTCGGGTTTAATAAGCAATCAAGCGGACATGATATGATTTGCGATCGCTCGCTAAAAACCTATAGCCGCTTTCAATGACATGGAATATAAAGCATTCGTAGGAGAACAAGAATATTGTTCTCCTTTTTACTGTGCTTTGCACTTTAGAGGTTGTTTTAAAGTGTTGGGCTATGATTTTATCACATTTTTATCCCCCTTAATCCCCCCTTAGAAAGGGGGAAAAAGAAATCTAGTTCCCTCCCCTTTCTAAGGGGAGGGTTAGGGTGGGGTAAAAAATATTTCATACATCAACTATGACTTTTCAAACAACCTCTTATGGCATAAATCTTCTGATAGAGAGACATAACAAGACGAAATTGTATTCTATTAACAATGTCTTTTTAGAGAAAATGCTTTTTGGTAAGTCTGGTTTTCTATCAATAATTTCAGCATAGATAATTACTCAATATTTTTAACAAAAACAGAATGGAGCGAACAAATGAGGTTTGTCTTAAGACGCCGCAAGCTGGGTCAATTGATGGTCTTCAGCACAGTAGCGGCTACGATCGCTAATTTTGTAGAGAAAGCTGTAGCAGAAACTCAAGTAAAAAAAACTACCCCAATGCTGGCAACTTCCACTTCTGAAACTGTGAAGGTGACGCTACAAGTGAATGGAACACCTCATAGTTTGCAAATTGAACCGCGTGTTACTTTACTTGATGCACTTCGGGAATATCTAGGATTAATTGGTACTAAAAAAGGTTGCGATCATGGTCAGTGTGGTGCTTGCACGGTGCTGGTTGATGGGCAACGAATTAATTCCTGCCTGACATTTGCAATTATGCACACCGACGCAAAAATTACAACTATTGAAGGGTTGGAACAAGGAAACAATCTGCATCCGATGCAAGCCGCGTTTGTTGCCCGCGATGCGTTTCAGTGCGGCTACTGCACGCCAGGACAAATTTGTTCGGCAGTGGGTTTAGTCAACGAAGGACACGCCAAGTCAGATGCCGACATTCGCGAACTGATGAGCGGCAATATCTGCCGTTGCGGTGCTTATCCAAATATCGTGGCTGCTGTCCGCGATGTCTTAGAGGGAAAAAAAGATGCAGCCGTTTAGCTATAAGAAAGCAGGACAGGCAGAAAATGCCGTGGCGTTGGTTACTCCAGATGCCCAAGCTTCGTATCTCGCTGGTGGTACTAGCCTCATCGATTTGATGAAGCTGAATGTCCAGAATCCAAGAGAGTTGGTTGACATTAACCCACTCCCACTGAGCAAGATAGAAATGCAGGGTAACGGTGTGCGGATTGGAGCAATGGCAAGCAATAGCGAGGTTGCTTATAATCCGATAATTCAGGAGCGTTACCCGGTGTTGGCGGAGGCGTTGCTGTCTGGGGCATCACCGCAACTGCGAAATATGGCAAGTGTCGGCGGAAATTTGCTGCAACGTACTCGGTGTTACTACTTCCGCGATACCGCTTTCCCCTGCAATAAACGCGTTCCTGGTTCAGGTTGTCCGGCAATTGAGGGTTATAACCGCATCCATGCAATTCTTGGCGGTAGCGATCGCTGTATTGCCACCCATCCTTCTGATATGGCTGTGGCATTGGTGGCACTCGATGCCGTTGTGCAAACCCGCGGGCCAAGAAGAGAGCGCAGTATCCCGCTGGTAGATTTTCATCTTCTACCTGGCGAAACGCCAGAAAGGGAGACGGTTTTAGAACACGGAGAGTTAATTGTTGCCGTTGATTTACCTGCTTTAAACTTCGCAAGGCGATCGCACTATTTAAAAGTTCGCGATCGCGCCTCCTATGCCTTTGCGATGACATCGGTTGCAGCAGCATTAGATATTCAAAATGGAATTATTCGCTCGGCACGCATTGCCCTTGGTGGCGTTGGCACAAAGCCCTGGCGTGCCTTGGAAGCGGAAAAAGTGCTTCTGAACAAGCCGGCAAACCAAGCAACATTTCAAGCAGCAGCATTGGCTGCGATCGCCGGTGCTAAACCTCAAAAATACAACGGCTTTAAGGTCGAACTGGCTAAACGCACAATTGTTAAAGCGCTGACAACGGTGGGAGGGATGGCATGAATACTGGGGATAAAAATATAGTTGTCGGCAAACCGCTAAATCGAGTTGATGGATACCTGAAGGTGACTGGTGGCGCACGTTACGCGGCTGAGTTTCCGGTAGCCAAAATGACTTATGGCGTGACAATTCAAAGTGCGATCGCCAAAGGTAAAATTGCCCAAATCGATACCAAGGCGGCGGAACAAGTACCGGGTGTATTAGCAGTAATTACCCACCTCAACGCGCCCAAAGCTTCTGGAGAAAAGGGCGGCGGTCGCAAGCTGCAAGTCCTGCAAGATAACATTGTGCTGTATAGCGGTCAGCATATTGGTGTTGTGGTTGCCGATACCTTTGAACGAGCGATGTATGCTGCCTCCTTGGTGCAAGTTCGCTATGACGAAGAGAAACCAACCATTAATATGCGGGACAATCTCGCTAAGGCATACTTGCCTAAAGGTAAAATCCCTAGAGAGGAACCGCCCGATTTAGAGCATGGCAATCTCAGCCAGGGACTAGCGGCGGCAGCTGTCCGCGTCGAGCAAACCTATACCACGCCAGTAGAAAATCACAATCCGATGGAGCCTCATGCTACAACAGCAGTTTGGCAAGGTGATGAACTGCTGCTGTATGACGCAACTCAGGGCATCTTTCAGGCTCAACAAAAAGTTGCAGGGGTATTAGGAATTGAGCCTGAGAAAGTTCGCATTATGTCTTACTTTGTAGGCGGTGGCTTCGGTTGCAAAGGGTCGGCTTGGTCGCACGTCCCGCTAGCGGCGATGGCCGCAAAGCAAGTTAATCGCCCAGTGAAATTAGTTCTGGGACGGATACAAATGTATGGGCCTGTGGGCTTCCGACCGGAGACAATTCAACAGGTTTCTCTCGGTGCAACCCGCGATGGCAAATTGACTGCTTTGCGACACGTCGGCACTTCCCAGACTTCAACTTTCGATGAATTTATCGAACCTGTTGGTAAAAGCGCCCGAATGCTCTACGCTAGCCCGAATATCGAAACTAGCCACCATCTGGTTCAGGTCGATCAAGGAACACCAACCTATATGCGGGCCCCAGGCGAAGCTTCTGGGTCGTTTGCCTTAGAATCGGCAATGGACGAACTAGCTTATGCACTCAATATCGATCCGGTAGAGTTGCGTTTGCGTAACTATGCTGAAGTCGATCCTAGTAAAGAAATACCTTGGTCGAGCAAGTCACTGAGAGAGTGTTACAAATTGGGGGCAGAAAAGTTTGGCTGGCAAAAGCGCAATCCCAAGCCCCGTTCGATGCGAGATGGCAACTATTTAATTGGTTGGGGGATGGCGACAGCTACTTATCCTACTAACCGTTCCCCAGCATCAGCGATCGCTCAAATTATGGCAGATGGTACAGCCGTGGTGCGAAGCGGTTCCCAAGATATTGGTACGGGAACTTATACTGTGATGACTCAAGTTGCAGCTGAAGCACTCGGTTTACCAGTTGAGAAAGTGCGGTTTGAATTAGGCGATACCAAGATGCCACAAACCCCCATTTCTGGTGGTTCTCAAACTGCCGCCAGTGTCAGTTCAGCCGTGCATTTAGCGGGAAATCAAGCACGCAGTCAGCTTTTGCAACTAGCACTTGCCGATCAAAAATCGCCGCTTTATAGTTCAAAGGCTGAGGATGTGATTGCTCAAGATGGCAGCTTTTTCTTAAAAAATAAATCCTCCGCTAGCGAAACATATCAGGCAATCTTGGCACGACATGGGATGAAAATGCTCGAAGCGCGTGCAGATGCCAAACCTGGAGAGGAACAAAAGAAGTTTTCAATGCACTCATTTGGAGCGCAGTTTGCCGAAGTGCGCGTTGAGCCTGATTTAGGCGAAGTGCGAATAACGCGCTGGGTGGGAACTTTTGGCGTAGGACGCATCCTCAACGCTAAAACAGCCAACAGTCAGCTGATCGGTGGGATTATTTATGGCATTGGCATGGCGTTAATGGAACATACGCTAACAGACCCCAACCGAGGACGTGTTGTCAACCATGATTTAGCTGAGTATCACGTACCAGTGAATGCAGATGTTCCTGATATTGAAGTGTTGTTTGTCGATGAACAAGATCCACATATCAACCCGCTCGGTGTCAAAGGAATTGGTGAAATTGGCATTACCGGCACTGCGGCGGCGATCGCTAATGCTGTCTATCATGCCACCGGTAAGCGCATCCGCGATTTGCCAATTACCTTAGACAAACTGCTGTAGATATGGCGATCGCAACACTTGTAGAGACGCGATTTATCGCGTCTTAAATTTATCGCGTCTTGAAATACCAATCAGTAGAAGACTCAAGATTGATGACCGCTCAAGTAAAATTTGGTACTCTTAGCTCGGAATCACTGTAGTAATTACGTCCGCGACCGAGATGAGTAGTCCAACAGCCCGATCCTACGCTTTCTTATCGATTGCAGCAGCAATCATCACTATTGCCTTGAAATTTGGCGCTTACCTGCTAACCGGATCAGTAGGTTTGCTTTCAGATGCTATTGAGTCAATTGTAAATCTCGTAGCAGCATTGGTTGCTCTATGGGCATTGACCTATGCTGATAAACCAGCCGATGCCGAACACGCCTTTGGGCATTCTAAAGCTGAATACTTTTCCAGTGGTGCAGAAGGTGCGTTGATTGTAATAGCCGCTATCAGCATTGCTGTTGAAGCTTGGGGACGCTTGCTACATCCAGAACCGTTAACACAGTTGGGATTAGGGTTGGCACTCTCCCTCATTGCAACCGCAATCAACGGCGTTGTTGCCTTTATCTTGCTACGGGCAGGGCGACGGTTGCGTTCCATCACACTCAGGGCTGATGCTCACCATCTGTTTACCGATGTGGTGACTTCGGGTGGTGTGGTAGTTGGAATCTTACTCGTCAAGCTAACAGGCGCTCTCGTGTTCGATCCAATTATTGCACTGATAGTAGCAGCAAATATTACTTGGACAGGATTTCGTATACTGCGGGAAACCAGTAGCGCCTTACTGGATGCAGCTTTACCTAAAAAAGAAATTGACGCAATCAAGAGCATCCTTAACGAGTACAAAGGTCAAGACATCCAGTTTCATGCCTTGCGAACCCGCGCTGCTGGAACCCGTCGCTTTGTTTCCTTTCATGTTCTTGTACCTGGATCTTGGACAGTGCAACAAGGGCATGATTTATGCGAAGCAATTGAGCTTGCGATTGTTCGGGTGTTGCCTTCAACCCACGTTACAACTCATTTGGAACCTGTAGAAGATCCAGTTTCTTGGGAAGATTTGGAGTTAGAGCGTTCGAGCAATCAGCAAATGCAAGATATGAGCGTAAGAGATTAATTGCATACAACGCCGAATACTGCAAATGCGATCGCTTCCAGCAGGCGGTTACGCTATTGCAACTTGTTTTTTGCGGGAAGGACGCTTGCGGTCTGATTTTTTCTTCAATCCCACAGCTTGAGCTTGATCGCTATCTGAACCATATTGTCCGCGTACAACTTCTTTCATCGCTAATACGGCATTATGAAATTCCCATTCTGCTAATCGCGCAGCATCAGCAGCAGCACGGTATAAAGCTAATTTCTCGGTTTCGGTTTGTTGAGAAATCAACATTGCCTGATAAGCTTCCTGTAAATTAGCAGATGAAGCATCAGCACGAGTTGTGTTGTAAGTGCTGACGGTTTGTAAACCGTGGAATGAGTCAATATCTTGACTAATCAGTAGAGGACGCAAACGGTTTGTTGTATTTTGGGGAGGCATACATGCATACTTAATAAGTTGTACATTTAACGTACCCATTACAACAAAAAAAGTTATCAGTAAGATGAAATTTTCAGATAGAGCAAGGTTATAAAGGATAGTTTAAGATAACAGGTCGATGTATTGGCATAACAGACCGATGTATTGGCATAACAGACCGATGTATTGGCATAACAGACCGATGTATTGGCATAACAGACCAATGTATTGGCATAACAGACCGATGCAATTACAAAACCGTAAGACGACACTAAAAACTATGAGGAGCATTAAAATTTCTAACACTCTAAAGCTGAAGTGTCACTAGTGAGAATACAATCACAAAATGATGCAGTTTTGTTAGTAAAGACTGCACTAGAAAATAGTGGAGGTTAAAGCAATGGATGGGCGCGATCGGTACTTACGAATCGCTCTGGTTCTTTTTGGCATAGCTTTTCTACTTATTTATCCGCTAACTCAGGTCTGGGCATCAGGCTGGTTATGGCAACCAGGTCAGCACGAATACGAACAGATGATCGTTGGTGTTTATGCGACGCTTGGTGTATTTTTACTGTTGGCTTCAAGGCAACCAGAAGCTCACCTCAGTTTAATCTGGTTCACCGTCATATCAAGTGCAGTCCACGGGCTGATCATGGCGGTACATGCAGTAATTGACCCTGTTGAACAGGGACACTTGTTTGGTGATGTTCCAGCATTGTTCTTGGTAGCGATTGTCCTTGGCTTTTTAGCGCCCCGCAAAGTGGTGTCAAGTACATGAACGGGCGTAGAATGTCTGTGTATTTCCTATCATTAAAGAGATACAGCACATTTTAGATAAATATAAAACCTAAAACCTTGTAGAGACGTAGCAATGCTACGTCTCTACGTGTATTCGATTAGAGCGCAATTTGCTGTCAGCAGCTACCAGTCTATCTAAATAGCTGATTAACCAAAGTTTTACCCTACCCTAACCCTCCCCTTATAAAGGGGAGGGAACTAGATTTTCCGGTCTCCCCCCTTTATAAGGGGGGATTAAGGGGGGTAATTCAACTTGTGTGTACACCGTAGCCTTTTAGGAGAGAGAAATAGAAGTGAGGTTTTCCAGATGCCGTGAAAAGTCAGTTCTACAAGAAGTAATTAATCCTAACTCCAGATAGATATCAAGGGGTAAGAATGAGTGCTATTTGTAACCAAAGTATTTATTAAATTTAGTGAGACTTTAACAGCCAGTAAAAGAAGCATGACTACAGAACAGCCGTTAATACTTGACGCTGCCAGCGACGAATTCATTTCAAAAATTGGTTCAAGTGCGCCTGTTCTTGCTAGTCAAAAAGGATTCTGGAATGGAGTCAGAGTTAGCTATTACGAGTACCACAATGCTGTTGAGACTCCTGAGCATTGTTTCTCGCAGCATTTGATCACAATTCATCTCAATCACGCCGTCGCGATCAAAGAGCAATTGCTAAATGGTCATTTACGATGCGCGAGCTTCAGCAACGGCGATATTTGTTTAACTCCTGCAACTGCTCCTGTTTCAGTGCGTTTACAGGATGCAAGCGAGTGGATTGCTCTACACCTTGAACCCACGTTTATCAAGCAGATCGCGGCGGAAGTGGTCGATCCGGATCGACTTGAGATTATACCCCAATTCAAGTTAAATGACCCGTTAATTTATCAAATTGGGCTTGCTCTAAAGGTAAATCTTGAATCTGAGAATGCCTGCGATCGCCTCTACACCGAGTCAATGGCAACCGCACTTTCTGTTCATTTACTACGGCACTACTCGACCCAAAAGCCCAAAATTGCAAGCTATTCTGATGGATTATCACAGGCTCGATTACGACAAGTGACTGAATATATTCACCAGCATTCGGCGCAGAATCCTAGCCTAACGATCATGGCTGAAATGGTGCAGATAAGTCCTTATTACTTTAGCCGTTTGTTTAAACAATCGACCGGATTAACACCACACCAGTATTTACTCAAATGCCGCACAAAAGAGGCGAAACAGCTACTCAAGACTACAAATCTCTCGATCACTAACATTGCAATTCAAGTAGGCTTTGTCGATCAAAGTCACCTGAACCGCCATTTCAAGCGCCATTTTGGTGTTTCACCCAGCCAGTTCCGCGCTTAGGAACGTGGATTAAATAAAATGCAAAACTTCATCCTGTCTCTAGCTTCCCTCTCCTTTATAAGGAGAGGGATTGAGGGTGAGGTAAGCCAGGGACATAAACATAAATTGTATGTTGTTTAATTCTTATTCCTTAGAGCAAGAATGTACTGTTAAAAAGCAAGATCGTCCAAGACAGTCAGGCTTTATTTTTCCTACGATTTCTAGAGATTGGTTAATCAAGGGATAAAAATAAAGCTTTTTCTACCATGAAATTCTAACTAATTGAAATAAAGGATTTATACATGAACGCACAAAACAAGCCACAAGCTTTTCAAGTTAATAGTGCCGAAGGTCGCGCTTATTGGGGTATGGGCATTCTCTGGATTATGCTGGCAACTGCCGAAGATACTGATGGACAGTATTCTTGTATAGAAGAAATTATACCGCATGGGCCGGCAGCACCACCTCACATTCATGAGGCGGCAGATGAAACCTTTTACATTCTCGAAGGCGAAGCCACCTTCTTTGTCGAAGACCAGCCGATTAAAGCAACTGCTGGATCGTTTGTGTCAATTCCACGGGGTACAAAACACGCTTTTCAAATCGATTCTGAAACGGCTCGACTACTCAATACTTATGTCCCCGCAGGTTTTGAGTATACAATCATGGCAACGACAGTGCCCGCAGAGGCACGCACATTGCCTCCTGCTTCAATACCTTTTCCCGATCGAGAACAAGCTAATCAAGCGCTTGAGCAAGTCATTCAGCAGTATCCTGCCGCTAAAACAAAATTCTTACAAGGCTTTGCAAGCTAAATTACCCAACACCAAATTATTCGAGTTTGGCTCTGGCAGATCGATCGCTTTTCAAGTAACGAGTCTGCCTCATTAAATTCTGTAAATACAAAGAAAATCATGACAACAAAATTGACGGTTCTAGTCGCTGGCTCTACTGGGATGCTGGGTTCTAAGATTGTTTCTGCTCTACTCGACAAAAGCAACCTTGATATTCGAGCAATGGTGCGCTCAATCAACGACAGCAGTGCAAAAAATCGTCAAAAAATTGAGGCGATGCAAGCTAAGGGTGTCACGATCGCAGAAGGCGACTTAATGAAACCTGAAACGCTGCTGTCTGTTTGTGACGGGGTTGATGTGGTCGTCTCTGCGATCGGCAATAATGACGTGACTGTGCCAGGGCAGAAAAACCTGATTGATGCTGCCAAACAGCAGGGCGTGAAGCGGTTCATTCCTTCCGATTACTCCGTGGACTATCGCAAACTGGATTATGGCGACAATGATAACCTGGATATGCGGAAGGAAGTGTTTGAGTATCTCCAGCTCATGGGTTTGGAATATACCCTAGTTCTCAACGGGGCATTTATGGAATTCATCACCTATATGCCACTGTTTGACCTAGAACATCAGATATTTCAATACTGGGGCGATGGTGAAACACCGCTCGATCTTACCACTACTGATGATACCGCCAAGTATGTGGCGGAAGCGGTGAGCGACCCAAGCTTAGGAAACACGGCATTGTCAGTCGCAGGTGACACTTTAACCGCGAAGCAGTTGAAAGCCACTTATGAAGCGGCAACGGGCAGCAAATTAACCGAAAAATTATTGGGCAGTATCGCCGAGATGAAAGCTTGGATTGCTAACAAAAAAGCGTCAGCCAGTTCACGCGAAGAGTACGTTTACCACCAGTATATGTACGCGATGGTATCGGGTAAAGGCAAACTCGATCGGATTGGGAGCGATCGCTATCCCCACATTAAACCTAAGACGGTTAAGCAATTTCTAAGCAAAGGAAATTCGTAAAATGGCACAACAGCAGGTTTAGTGGAAAAAGTGGTGGTGCTTTCGTCTCTCGCTTGCGAGTTTGTTACGAGGCAAAAAACAGAGGGTTTTCCTGCTGCCCTTTAATATCATGTCCGGTTAAAGATTTATTATTAAGACGGCAGGGGAGCAGTTCTTGCTGGGGGCAGGGGGAAAAAGGGTTTCCTGGTTTTTGCACAGATGCGGGAATTATAACTAATTAGGCGGACATGATATAACTCCTACTTTTATTGATAAAGTTTTAAATCAAGCAAGTTTAAACAAAAAGTAAGTTTTTACAATACATCGACTTGCATTAGGAATACATCGACTTGCATTAGGAATACATCAACTTGCATGGTGAATGCATCGACTTACATTAGGAATGCATCGATTTGCATTATGAATGCATTGACTTGCATTAGGAATACATCAACTTGCATGGTGAATGCATCGATTTGCATTGTGAATGAATCTTGCGGAGTATATTTAAAAGCACACCTTAGCTAGAGTCTCTGTGCCAGATAGCAGTGATAATATACGGCTCATTCCTGTTGGTGCTTGTAGGAGACAATTATGGAAATCAGTAGACGCAGCTTGTTAAAAACTGCTTCTGCTTCGGGATTAGTGGCAGCATTACAGTTTCGGAAGGATTTTTGCAACCGCTCTTTGCCCAAACAGAACTCAACCAGATGATATCCCTGCATTCAATCGAGAAATCTTGAATCTATTTGCACAATTTGCACCAACGGCATCTGCTTCACATTAATCGGCTTTGTTTGTAGCTTACTCAACTGTGCGATCGCGTTTAATTTTTCATTCAACGTTTCAAAATATAGCTTTATCCAAGGAGAACACTAATTATGTCTAACTTCAAAATATTTTCTACTGGTATAGTAGCGATCGCTTTATCTCTGGCGACTGGTTGCACACCGACTACTCCGCACGACCAGACTACATCTGAAGTTCCAGCTGCTGTACCTGTACAAGGAACTGAGAGTCCATCCCCAACTGTATCGCCAACTACCTCACCAACTCCATCAGGGCAAAATAACCTCAGTTCGGCAGACAGACAGTTCATCACTCAAGCCGCTCAAGATGGTTTAGCAGAAGTCCAACTAGGACAACTGGCATTACAACGTGGAGCTAGCAATGTGGTAAAACAGTTTGGACAGCATATGGTTGAAGATCATACGCAAGCAAACAATCAACTTAAACAGCTGGCGGCTCAAAAAGGTGTGACGCTGCCAACTACTATTGGCGCCAAAAATCAGCAAGTAAAGCAACGTTTATCCAAACTTTCTGGTGCTAACTTCGATCGTCAATATCTGAACCAGATGCTTCAAGCTCATCAAAAGGATGTTGCTGCATTCCAAACTGAAGCTGAACAAGGACAAGATGCAGACGTGAAAGCATTTGCGGCTCAAACGCTACCAACCCTCCAACAACATTTGCAAGAGGTTAGTTCTCTTGTTAATCCTGGAAGTTCAACTAGCACCCCAACTCCAACTAGCACCTCAACTCCAACTAGCACCCCAACTCCAACCACTACCCCGTAAGGCAATAAAGTTCAGTTAAGCATTTCTTCTTTCCCTTTGTATCCGCTGCGCGTACTCTTGCAAACAAGCAAGCTACGCGTAGCGTTTTGTAGAGAAGGTGGTAGGGGTACAGCAATGATTAAACTTCTTGGCATTGTAGGGAAAAGGGTAAGGGGTAAAGGTATAGGAATTTTCCCAAACCCAGTAACCTTTCTAAAATAGCTGAGTAACCAAGGTTTTACCCCACCCTAACCCTCCCCTTATAAAGGGGAGGGAACAAGAAATCTTGTTTCCCCCCAATATATCGGGTGGATTAAGGGGGGTAATTTGACTTGTGTATTACAAGCCGATGCTTTGGGGTGGGGTAAAGCGTGTGTGGGACAAACGTTTGAGCTTAAGTTGACCCAATGAGCAATCATGTGTCCCGACGACAGATGTGGTTCAAATACATGATTTCTGCTGGAAGACGAAAATTTCATCATTAAAGAGAATTTTAAGGAACCACGATGTCTAAATTGTTTAAAGGAAAAATTTCTCGTCGTCAAATTCTAACTACAGCTGGGTTAGGAGCCGTTTCAGCCGCCGCAATTGGTAGTATGGGCGAAGAGGTTACTGCCCAACAACCAACGGGACAAGCCACTCCTCGCGGAGGTTCGTTGCCGCCTCAGATTGAGTTTCCGCCCATCTCAGAAAAAACTGAGGTTGATACGGGTGGGCCACCAACTGCATTACCTCCAGAGCGACGTTTGGGATTTGCGATCGTTGGACTTGGCAGACTGACATTAGAAGAAATCATGCCTGCCTTTGCAGAATGTAAACTAGCAAAGCCAACTGCATTAGTTAGTGGTGATGCTGCCAAAGCAAATCTTGTTGCCCAGCAGTATGGCATTAAACCGCAGAACGTTTACAACTATCAGAATTACGACAATCTCCGCAACAATCCAGACGTTGATGTAATTTATATTGTACTGCCTAACAGTATGCACCGGGAATATACGGTGCGTGGTGCGAAAGCTGGAAAGCATATTCTGTGTGAAAAGCCGATGGCAACCACAGTCGAAGATGCTCAACAGATGATCGACGCGTGCAAACAAGCCGATCGCAAGCTGATGATTGCTTATCGCTGCCAATATGAGCCACACCATCGCGCCATGATTGCGATGATCCGTAGCAAAGAATTGGGAACTGTGAAGGTGATTCAGGCAGATAACGGACAAAATCAGGGAGGTGACTTAAATCAGTGGCGATTGAAACGCGCCTTAGCTGGAGGTGGCTCTTTACCGGATGTAGGAATTTATTGCTTGAATGCAACTCGCTATTTAACGGGAGAGGAACCGATCGCAATTAGCGCCCAAATCTTCAGTACTCCCGGCGATCCGCGCTTCAAAGAAGTAGAAGAAAATGTCACCTTCCAGCTGCGGTTTCCCAGTGGAATACTAGGGATTTGCTCCACTAGCTACGGCTTTCATGAAGGGCGGCGGTTTCGCGTTTTCGGCTCTGATGCTTGGGGACAACTCGATCCGGCGTTCTCCTACAATGGTTTGCGAATGATGACTTCGCGCAAATCCCCAACCAACAGCATGGCAGAAAATATTAGCGAAGTGCGGATAGGTGAGAAGAATCAGTTCGCCTTAGAAATCGATCACATGGCGGATTGTGTGATTCAAAATAAACAACCTCATACACCTGGTGAAGAAGGTTTGCAAGACCAAAAACTTATAGCGTTGATTTACGAAGCGGCACGAACAGGCAAAACGATTACCTTGCCTCGTGTCTCAGGATTGGATACCACTCGTGGCCCCGCTCCGCGAATGCTGAAGTAATCTGTGCATACCGCAGTCATGACCAAAGAGGGGGAAGGGGAAGGGGTACAAGTCCCTGTTTTTAAACATGGAGACAGAAAAAGATGTATTTCGAGATACGTAGTACGAGAAATACAGCGTCATAGTATCAAGCCCCTAACTTTAGTTATGGGGTTCCCTTTTCCATTTTCCCTTTTCCCTTTTCCCTGCCCGAAGGATTTGACAACCTCTGCTTGAAGTCTGGTGCGTAAATCTTTGTTTCGCGATCGCCCGATTGCCTAAAGTTGGCAACTATCCTGTGGGGCATGATTTCAGTAGTGTTTTCGCTTATCTTGGATAGCAGAACACCGCGATGCTTGCGGCGGTAAACAACGCACCTCAATCTAACGTACTATACTGTAATCGTTAAAAGGCAGCAAATCTAAGGAGTGTTTGACACTAGCAGCGATGCACAATGGCACAGCGATCGCATTGTTTGCATTGAGACTACCTACTCAACTTCATAAACTGCTAGAAACAGAAACAAATGAACGAATTACAAGCAATTTTAGAAGGCTTCCAGTCAAGTCAAAAAAATGGTGAAATTACTTTTCTTGCTACTGTAGTCAAAACTCAAGGTTCAACCTATCGCCGACCGGGTGCCAAAATGTTGATGACAGATACAGGTCGGACGATCGGAACAATCAGCGCGGGTTGCTTAGAAAATGACGTATTTGAGTATACTCAACAACGAATGTCGGACGGCGAACCAATTGTTGTTACTTACGATAACACCGCCTCGGAAGATATTCTTTGGGGCTTTGGTTTGGGGTGCAATGGAACAGTGCAAGTTCTCATCGAACGTCTTGAAAAAGAAAGTTCACCAAATGCGATCGCTTTTATGCAAGAGTGCTTTCATCAAAAACATTTGGGTATTATTGCTACAGTCATTGCTTTTGAAGGCGAGGTAGATGTGAAACTTGGGTCGCGTTTACTGCTGTATCCTGATGGTAAAATTATCGCTGACATCAAAGATCCAAATTTAATTCAATCTCTGCAAGTAGATACTCAAGCAGCTTTTACTAATCAAAAGTCTAGTGTAAAAAACTATCAGTTACCTTTAGGCAGTGCAGAAGTTTTTATTGAAGTCATCCAACCACCCACGCCTTTAGTAATATTTGGTGCTGGTTATGATGCTGTACCCGTAGCACAGTTTGCTCAAGCATTAGGTTGGGACGTTACTGTAGTCGATTGTCGGGCTAATGAGGCAACTAAAGCGCGATTTCCGACAGCTTGTGACGTGATTCTGACTCAGCGAGAAATTGTCCAAAAACAAATATTTATAGATGTCAAGACAGTTGCCGTAGTGATGACGCATAATTATCTTGATGACCTGGAAATTTTGAAAACATTGCTGCCATCTCCCGCACGCTACATAGGGGTTTTAGGCCCAAAAGCACGTACTGAAAGATTGCTTGAAGATTTACGTTCGCAAGGAATAGTTTATACTACTGAACAATTAACTAGATTGCATGGCCCGATTGGGATTGATATCGGAGCAGAAACACCTGAAGGAATAGCGATCGCGATTATTGCAGAAATTCAAGCAGTGCTAACAAACCGCAATGGTAGTTTTTTAAAAAATCGCAATCAACCGATTCACCAATGTTATGAAAGCAACTCAAACTTGCTACTTACCCCATAGTTTTTATGACTGCTATAGACAACGAGAAATCAACCATAGCCGTTATGATTCTTGCTGCTGGTGCATCTACTAGGATGGGTACACCGAAACAACTATTGCTTTACCAAGGGCGTAGTTTTTTACAATATATTACAGAAATAGCGATCGCTTCAGTTTGTCAACCTGTGGTAGTAGTACTTGGAGCCAACGCAGAACAGATTCATCCCCAAATTAAACAACTTCCCGTTAAAGTAGTTAAGAACTCGGATTGGGCTTGTGGAATGAGTACCTCAATCAAGAGTGGTATTGAATTGTTAAATAATCTTCCGCAAAAAATAGAAGCAGTAGTTATTACACTTTGCGACCAGCCATTTGTTTCTCCCCAAATTATCAATCAACTTGTTGATGCCTATTATTCGACAAAAAAACCGATTATTGCTTGTGAATATGGAGATACATTAGGTGTACCTGCTCTATTCAGTCAGACATTTTTTTCAGAACTTGCCGCTTTAAAGGAAACTTCAGGAGCGAAAAAAGTTATTAATCATAACCTTAATGAAGTGTTTTCTATTCCGTTTCCATTAGGGGATATAGATATTGATACACCAAAGGATTACGAACAATTGCTATCAATTACTAAAGGAATTTTTGAAGCATCTTGAACAAGAACGCTAAAAGCGAACAAGTAGAAAAGACCGCGCTAGCTCCACAATGCAGTGCCTCCCCGACCTATACAGATAGAAAAATAGAAAAAGTTGGGTTAGTATTTTAAGGCTAGAATTTTTTTCCTAGCCTTTTGTCTTTAAAGCATTTTAGGAATGAGGATATAGGACTCCTATTTTATTTTTAAACAAGACTCAGTACGGATCTATGCCTTCTTTCCTGTTCCCTATTCTCTATTCCCTGTTCCCTGCCCACGCGCAAGTAAATTCTCCGAATCAAACCGGATTCCTATATTAGGAAACAATTTTATTTAAGAGCTGCTAAAGTTCTGCGTCCAATTATTCCGTCTGCTCTTAATCCCTTAGACTTCTGAAATTTGATCGCAGCGGCACGAGTCTTGTTATCAAACACACCATTCACACTTCCTGTATAGAATCCTTGTTGTTTTAAAGAATTCTGAACAGTTTTCACTGTCTCTCCTTTGCTGCCTACTGTTAGTACAGTACCAGTACTACGCTTTGCCAGATGATTAGACTTGTGCTTGGCACTAAGCTTTGGTACAGCATTAGGCTTTTTCATGGTGTTGCCTTGCTGAGTACTTTGGGCAATGTGGGTAGCAGTAGCCGAATTTTGGTTTTTATTATTAGTTAAAGAGTAAGCAGGTACAGCAGTAGCTAGAGTCAAAGCAGGGAGCAAAGCAAGTACTTTCCAATTCATTTTCTTGTTCCTTACAACTGTATGAGATTTTGCAATTTCTATCTGAAGAGTCATCTTCATAAGGTACTGTGCCTTAAGTGATTCTCCTCTGTAGATTCTGGTATGTGGATTTAGTCTGAGACTATTTCCAAAGCCAGAGCTATAGCATCACACGTCGTATTGACAAAGCTATTGCGAAATTGTGACAAAACCATGACTAAATGTATTAAAATTTATGTCGCACGAAATTGCGCTAGTACCGCAAGGCGGAATTAAAAATTAAAAATTAATACAGCGTAAGCATTTCATTGGTTTTGAATGGAATGGCACGCTTGTTAAGATACAGCCCTTGCCCCAACTGGTTCCCAACCTGGAGGCTGGGAACGAGGATACACGAGGATACAATAAGTGTTTGGGCTTTACAAGCGTGCCATTCGGTTTTGAATGCGTGGTTTATTTACGCCGTACTGTACTAATCTCTTTTATCTTCCGAACCCAACATTTTCAATAATTTTCTGGCAGCTAAAACACCCATAACTCCTGCGCCAACCACTTCCACTGCTTGGACAACTTTTTTGCCTACATCATGAGGATCGAGATGGTGATGAAAAATCTCTTCATCCACCCATTCAGTTGTTGCTTTAAAGTCATGAATTGGTGTTGGTAATAGCGTTAAATAAGTTCCTTGACGAATTAAATGCCCGGATTCTCCTGCAACTTCAAAAATATTGAATAAGTTAGCGGCAGCATCATTTAACCCTAATTTTAAGAGAGTTCCGCGTATATTTACCTTTACTGATTTGAGGGCTTCGCCTAAAGCTAATGCTTTTAAATTTTGGGCAATATTGGCTCCTTGCTGATAAGCGACTTGGGCTGTTGGCGGTAGTGAATTATCTTGAACTGCTACACAATCCCCGCCTGCAAATACTTCTGGAAAGTCGAGTAGTTGCATTGTAGAATTCACTAGGAGGCGGTTGTGGCGATCGCGATGTTCTTGAGAAATTGGTAAATCTTTAATTAGTGGGTGAATAGAAGTGCCAGCTGTCCAGATTGCGGTGTATGTTGGCAATGTTTCAATTTGCTCATTGCGTTTATATTCAATGGCATTAGCATGAATAGTAGTGGCTTCTGCTCCCGTAAGTATTTCAATTGGAATCGTGCGTTTTTGTAATTCTTTCTCAGCAATTGGGCGCAGAGGATTGTTAATATCACCATTGAGAATTTCTTGTCCGTGATTGAGCAATACCACCCGGATTTCACTAGAATTTCCTCCCATAGCGTTATACCAATGTGGGAGTAAATCAGCTAAAGTAGCTGCCATTTCTACACCACTTGCACCACCACCAACTATAACTATTGTTAGCAGTTGACGACGTTGTTCTGGATTTTCAGTTTTGATTGCTTTTTGCAAACAATCGCCTAAATGCCGATCGAGAGCGATCGCATCTGCTTCTGTCCAAAAAGGAAAAGCGTATTCTTTAGCACCTTCAAGATGATGATAACTAGTAACACTACCCAAAGCTAATACTAAGTTACTGTAGTTGTATGAGTTTCCCGAAGCTAATTTGACTTGTTGTTGATGCAAGTCTATCGATTCCACTGCATCTTGAACAAAAATTACACCACTACCTTTAAGCAATTCTGTAAAACGCGGTACTACTTGAAAAGCATCCATCTCGCCACTGAAATATTCGTAGAGTAATGGCTTAAAGCAAAAGCTTTCATTTCGATCGATCAAAATTACAGAGCGAGGATAATGTTCGTGAGCTAGGTGTAAGGCTGTAAATAAGCCAGTGAAGCCACCACCAAGAATCACAGTTTGATAAACTGGGCTGTTCATAAAATATCTCTTTTACCAAATTCATAACTC
This sequence comes from Nostoc sp. DedQUE07, assembly GCF_034530975.2. Taxonomy (NCBI): domain Bacteria; kingdom Bacillati; phylum Cyanobacteriota; class Cyanophyceae; order Nostocales; family Nostocaceae; genus Nostoc; species Nostoc sp. DedQUE07. The sequence continues at coordinate 120,153 of NZ_JAVRCC020000007.1, forward strand.
ACTTTTATATAATTACTCCTTTTGTTAAGATAAAACTTAAAAAAGTCTAAACTTTTACCAATAGAAAAAGCGATCGACTATGGCGACCACTTTCTCTATAGATAAAAAAATTATTTCTTATTTAGCTATATTCCATCTACGTTTCAGCTACCGACAGAAGCATTTCCAGACAAAATTGGTATGTTATCTAATACACGTGACAGGGGTTCATCTCCTTTCGGTTCTTGTCTGTTGAGGGTGAAACCTCCTTGAATCAATCCCTGCTGAGGAGATGAGTCGCCGACATTAACTTGATTTGCGTATATCTGAAGAGATCCATTACCGTTCACAGTGTTTATACCATTATCATTACCAATTCCTCCTACTACTAGCATTGATTCTGCATTACTCAATTCTTCAAAAAAGCTAGTTTCCAAGTCGGCAATTTTGTTGTTTGTCATAACTTCCTTTGTTCATTAATTGAAATTACATTGATTATATTTTGGTACTTTTCATATTGCCAGACGAGAGTTGGTGATTCAACTCTGATGCTTCTGCTAATAGGAAACTTGTGTTCAATCACACACCCTATTTTTCATTATTTAGTCTAACCTCCAGATAATTAACTTATCTCTTCTTCTAACTAGGTTTAGGCTCCCTTAAACTAAAGTTTCTAACGATTTCAACAACGCTTTCCCCACTTCTGTTTGTGGATTCAATTTTTCTAATTGTGCTTCCAAATCCACTAAATGCCCTTCCAATTGCTTTATTCCCTCTGCCAACGCCGTTTTTGCTCCTCCTACTATAGCCATTAGCTCATCATCAGAAAGTTCCTTCAAATCATCGATTTCATTGATTTGGAATTTGTCTACTTGCATTTGCTTTGCTTGCTCCAGTTGAGGACGTTTCTAGACTTTTTTGTTGTTAGTCATAATTCTCCTAAGTGTCTTTGATAGCAGACATCAAAAACTCTCAGATAAATTCAATACATAATGCTTGCGATCGCTATTTAATCGTAATATTCAATAGAGTGCAAATCGTTAATCATTTACACAAGTATTTCCGAAAGCTGGGTTAAGTAGACCAATTACATTGACACTATTAACACAAACGTTAACGGGTACATGAACGGGTACTTGAGCAAGGTTCCCCGAAAGAACTCCAGGACTACCAACAGCAGCACCTTCTGCACTTGAATCTCCGCCAAATACACTCAATAAATCAGCGTCATCTAGTTCTTCAAACAATTCTAGTTCTTCTTGATGGAGTGTAGGTACTTCTTTTGTTGCTTGTTTCTTGGTTGAAAAGATTTTTAACATTTTATTTTACTCTTTTTGGTTGTTTTCAATCTCTGTGCTTAAGTGTGCTATGGCTCTCTTGCATGAATTATCAAATAAGAGATAATTCCTCTTGGATCGGGTATAAACGCAAGACACGGGGAAGTAGTAAAGATGGTTGTCACAAGTTCTTTGTTAATTAAGGAAGCTTTATTATCTGCCAATATTTTGATTTGACTATGTATTACGCACTAATTTAAAGCTTATCAACAGGATAATCAAGGTTTCCTACAAAACATCCTACTTTTCCTACTTTTCCTACTTGACAAAATAAGTACTGTTGTAGCTGAATATATAATTGCTATAAAGCTTACCCATCTTCGTTTTAGCCTTAGCGTACCATTTAAACGAATGGCACTAATAAAAGCCCAAAGGCTTGTGGTTTAAACAGTTTGCAATTGCTTTTGTAATTCATGCCGAGATTTCGTTATTAAGGGGTAAGCTTTGGGGCGACGTTTCTTTAGTCGTGCTTCGCTGCGAATTTATAGGACTTACGCAAAACTACACGCGGTAGGGGCAATTCATGAATTGCCCCTACCTAAAAATAAGGGTTTCAGCTATTGTTTGCGTAAGTCCTGATTTCTTTTCACCCAATATCTCTATTAGTTATTTGTATTTACAAATGACAAATTTGCTATACGAATAAAAATAACGCAATTAAAAAGACGCTAAGGAATAAAGCGAAAGCAATAGCGTATTCGACTCTGCGACTAAAAAATCCCACCGCAGCAATTAGAGCGATCGCTAGCCCAATAATGCCAATATATTGCTCTTTTTGTAAACCTTGTGCAATCAGTGGATCTTTACCTGGTGCGGGAGTTTCTTGAACTGCTTTTGGTGCGAGTTCTGATGCTGGTAGTTCTTGGATGAATAAATTCATAAAATTACTCCTGAAATACTTGCTAAACTGAAAATTTTTATGCCCGCCAAAGGTAGAGAAGCGAGAAAAGGAAGACCCAAACTACATCAACAAAGTGCCAAAATAGAGTTGTCGCACTTGTACCGAAGTGAGTTTTATTATAATTGCCTGGAATGAATGAGCGAATCAGCATAATTATCTGAAGCACAACACCAGCCAGAACGTGTAAACCGTGGAAACCTGTCAGTAAATAGAATGTGGAACCAACTAATCCCGTAGTGAGCTTGAAATCGAGATTTTTCCACTCAATTAATAGACCAATTAAAAAGTAGATTCCCATTGCGATCGTTATTAGCCAGAGCCAGCGAAATTTACCCAATTGATTACGCTTGAGGGCATTTTCTGCTGGTTGAATCACAAAGCTACTAGAAAGTAAAACTACTGTATTAATAATCACGAGTTTAGACAATTCTGGCCCAGAAACACCAGGTGGTAGCCAGTTAGTAGTATTCAGTCGTAAAGCAACATAAGTAAAGATAAAACTCAAAAAAATGATACTTTCCGACAACAAGAATACACTAAACCCAAACATTCCTTTGCCATGATGATCTTCATGACTTCCGCCACCACTTGGCAGAAAGCGCTGTAACCAATTCGGTAAGCGTCGCCGCCACCGATCGAAACGGATCGGACTTTCATCTATATGGATGCTGCGCTGTTGCATAATTCGTAATTCGTAATTAATAAATTCAGGTTCCATCTGATTTTTCGGACATAGCGAATTATCTTTAAAAAACCTCCGCGTCCCTTTGCGCTAACCTTTGCGTACCTTTGCGTTAAAAAAAAAGCTAAAATTTAGCGCAGCTTTATAAAGAAACGCAATTACTCACCATTATCAGAATTTTCCACGAATGAATATTTTGGATCGCCATAGTCGTAAGGAGGTCTGTTGACAACAGGAATCTCTGCAAAGTTATCTCGCGGAGGTGGTGAAGAAGTTGTCCATTCCAATCCCGTAGCGTGCCAGGGATTATTAACTGCTCTGACTCCATATAGCCAAGAACCGACAATGTTAGCAATAAAGGGCAGCGTAGATACTCCCAGTAAGAACGATCCCAGGCTAGCAATAACATTCCATCCCTGATACTGGGGATCGTAGGAAGAAATTCGGCGTAGCATTCCTTGCAAACCTAACGGATGCATCGAGAAAAACGTGATATTGGCAGGAATAAAGGTTAACCAGAAATGCAGTTTACCCCAACCTTCGGCGTACATCCTGCCAGTTATTTTGGGAAACCAGAAGTAAATTCCGGCAAAGATTGCCATTGTAATAGTATTAAAAACGATGTAGTGGAAGTGACCGACGACAAAGTAAGTATTATTGACGTGGATATCAAATGGCGTAGCGGCAAGCATCACACCAGTGACACCGCCAAAAATAAACATCGCTGCACCTCCCATCGCAAACAGCATTGGTGTCTCTAGGTGCAACTTGCTCCTCCAGATTGTGGCAGTCCAAGCGAATGCTTTAACACCAGTGGGTATGGCAACTAACATCGAGGTGGCCATGAAGGTCATCCGCATCCAGCCAGGGGTTGCACTGGTGAACATGTGATGCACCCAAACGAAGATGCTGACTACAGCAATACCTAAAGAAGCAAGAGCAACTGACCGATAGCCAAATAAAGGATTGCGAGAAAAGGCTGGCAGAACCTCCGCAATAATACCGAAGGCTGGTAGCGCCATGATATACACTGCGGGATGAGAGTAGAACCAAAATAAATGTTGGTAAACGATCGGATCGCCACTTCCTTCCGGTTTAAAAAATTGTGTCCCGAAGGAGAGGTCAAGCAACAGCAGGATCAATGCACCTGTCAAGGAAGGCAAATTAATCAGCTGCAACAACTGGGCGCTAAAAACTGACCACACAAAGACCGGCATCCGAAAAAATGTCATCCCTGGCGATCGCATCCAAAAGATAGTGGTAACAAAATTGACAGCCCCCATAATTGAAGAGATGCCGATTAATACTAGGCTAACTATCCAAATCAATTGACCGTTAATCAACTGACCGGCTGGAACTTGCAGACTAACTGGTGGATAAGACCACCAACCAGCTTGTGCAGTCCCGCTTGGTAGTAAGAAGCTAGACAGTAGTAGAAGACCGGCTGGTGGTAAAATCCAAAAAGAGATGGCGTTGAGCAGGGGAAAAGCCATATCCCGCGCTCCAATCATCAGCGGTACTAGGAAGTTAGCAAGACCTGCATTGAAGGGAATAATCCACAGGAAAATCATGATTGTCCCGTGCATGGTGAATAAACCATTGTAGAGGGGGCGGTCAACTAAATTTGCTTCCGGGGTGAGCAATTCAGCCCGGATAATCATCGCCAATAGCCCGCCAAGAAGAAAGAAAATGAAGGTCATCACCATGTACTGAACACCGATTACCTTATGGTCAGTACTGAAGCTGAAATATTCCCGCCAGTTATTCTCAGGTTCTCTATTGTTGGCTATAGCTTCACTCAAATCATGTGTCATTATTTATCTTCCTTTGATTCGCTACAGCAGGTTGAGCAGGTGCGACGGTGTACCAGCCGCTTTTGAATAATGTCTTTGGCGGTTGAATATTTTCGGCAACTGCCTGATTTTGAGTGTTTGTAGTTTCGCTAGAGACTGTTTGCGCGAGCCACTGATTATACTGATCGAGGGATTCAACGTATACATCTGCTTCCATCAAGGCAAAATAAGTACCACTGAATTGAGAATCTTTCAGCCGATATTTACCTGGGCGAATGGGTGTTAGCACAATGTCAATGTTCCGCCCTGGAACAATATCTTGCTTTAAGCGAAACTCAGGAACATAGAAGCCGTGGATTACTTTCTCTGCTTGCATATTTAAGCGAGTGCTGCGATCGCTCGGCAAATGTAATTCCTTACTAATAAGATTATTTGGATAGTGGAAAGACCAATCCCATTGCTTAACGAAAACATCAATTGTTTCAGACGCAGGTTTGGGGACATCGCTAACCTTTGCAGCATAGGCGGGTGCAAATTCTAGGGGCGAGTGCAAATGCACAATTTGGTTTAGACCGAGAATATTTAATTGCTGATAAATATTGAAGCTTTGAAAGGCAATCCATATTACTAATAAAGTTGGGGTCGCTGTCCACAATATTTCTAACTTCCCATTACCTCTAGAAGGGTGTCCCTCGCTGTAGTCTTCTGGGCGGGCGCGATGAAAGGCGATCGCATACACGATAACACCAACTAGCCCAAGCAAAATAAATGCTCCAATTGAGACTAAAAAGCTAAATAAATCATCTACTCGTTGTGCTTCTGCTGTCGCTTGGGGAGGCATCCAAGAAAATGCCTGTTGTCCAATCCACCGACTGACAATTAGCAGTCCTGCGACATAAAACGCTATTAGTACATATTCCCAGGAACTAAACATAATAATTTCATTTAAGAGTACTTATTACTCGATTATTTGGGTAGTAAATTTGGGCTTCTACCTTCTTGAAGTAACTTCGCAGCAGTAACGTGAATTCCAAACTCTTCTCCCAATTGCGCCCCCAAAGTTCCGTGGACAAACAAGATGCCCAATATTGCAATACCTGCTAATAAGTAACTCCACTGCACCTGCCTAGAAGCATCCTTGCGCCAGCGATAGCGTTGTAAACCTCTCCATACTGTCATGGCAACAACGATCCCCAACAATGAAATGCCACCCAAACCATGCAAAAGCATCGTCCAACCAGCAGTTAACCCCCAAACGCTCTTTTGATCGACTGGTGGATTTGCTAGCAATAGCTCGAAAAAACCAGCTGCAACAGTGAAAAAAGTGATAAAAGCTGCTCCAATGAGGTTATACCAGCCGACATCAAAAAAACCAGAACGGAGGGTAGGCAAACCCAAAAATTTGAATATTGGTTTTTCTAAAGCAAAAAGCGCTCCCGCAATATCAAAAATAATCGCAAGAATGAATAAACCCAATGTTAGATGCACAAATTGCGGATGTATGGGAATCTCATAAGGTAATCCGTTAGCATTCAGCTTCAATCTCAACTGGTCAATCAATTGCCAGTTCATGGCGCAACTCCCTGCTTCATCCCTTGCACGACTGGCTCAATATGTAACCCATACACCCAAACTAGCTTGCTTCCTAGATAGACTTGCAAGCACACTAGGCAGACTAAAAACGTTGCTACACCAAGGTAAGCTGGCGGTACTTTCCGTGGAGTACGTTTGCGAATCACGAAACGCCAAGCTGTAATGCCAACAACAATAGCCGCCAGCGACCAACCCATCACCGTATGAAAATTCAGTGTTGGTTGCACTGCTGGGTAGATGTTCGCCAGACCTGCTTCAAACTGACCAAGAATCACCGCTATAAAGATAGCTGCTGAGGCTACAAACATATTCCAGAAACTCACCTCAAACAACCGCACGTTACGGGTAAAATAACCCAGCACATCGCACACGAAAGAAAAAAGCACCATCGCAATTACGAAGTGAACAACGATCGGATGTAGAGGGTCAGGGTATGGTAAATTTTGGTTATTCAGAGACAGAGCAGGCATCGCTTTCTCCTTCATAGGTCAAATATATATATATGCGTTGCATGGAATTGCCATCCGCTTAACGTACCATTCATATTTTCCAGAATACTGTGCTAACGTCACAGATCGACCAATTAAAAAACATTGAGAATTTCCGATACACTGCAATAATTTTTCAAGTAGCTTTGGAAATAAAAATACATAATTACTCTTTTTCAGTAATTATTTTCTCCAAAGGTAAAAACTCACTAAAACAACTACATTTCTGATTGATATCATATCTTGATTAGTATTTCCAAAAAACAAAAATTTTCTTTTTGATTAGATGGGATTGCTAATAGCCAATCTAATCAGACCCTTGAGAGGCGCGTAAAGAAAAATATTTAATGTCTTATATAGTTCTCTGATTAACTAAAAAATTTACTTTAATCAATAATCAAACTTGCTTTGAATATACCATAAATCTTTATTGAGATTGATATAAGCTTGAAAATCACATTTTTACAAATCTTAAAAATAAAAACATACTATTGTCACAGAAATGACAAAGGATTTCAATATTTTTTAGTAAAAAATATGCTGTTTATCTTTCTCTAGATAGATTAGAAAAATACTAAATGTTTTTAAAATCATTAAAAAAGCAAAACTTTTTTAATCCATAATTTCCTGATTTAAAAATTAAAGTTGTCAGGGTAATACTACGCGCAAAAAGCAAAAATATCATGAAGGTCTTGCAAATATTGAGATATTCACAACGAATACAAGTTTTAAAAATATCGAAAGCATTATGAGTTATTCCCCTTACCTGCTCAAAGGTCAAAAAGCACTTGTGACGGGTGCTAGTTCTGGCATTGGTCAAGCGATCGCTCGCTATTTAGCTTTATCGGGTGCAGCAGTAGTCGTCAATTATCGTTCGGAAGCTGAATCAGCCCAAAAACTTGTTGATGACATCAAAGCGGCTAATGGTGAAGCATTTGCTATTCAAGCTGATGTTAGCAAAGAAGACGAAATAAAGGCGATGTTTAGCCAAACAATCGAGCGATTCGGCACTATTGACATTTTGATAAACAATGCAGGTCTTCAAAAAGATTCACCGTTTGTAGATATGACCCTCGATCAATGGAATAGAGTTATTGAGGTGAATCTGACAGGACAATTCTTATGTGCTAGGGAAGCTGCAAAGGAATTCTTACGCCGAGGTATACAGCCCGATATTTCATCTGCCGCAGGTAAGATTATTTGTATAAGTTCAGTACATCAAGTAATTCCTTGGGCGGGTCATGTTAATTATGCTGCGAGTAAGGGCGGTATAAATATGATGATGCAAAGTATTGCTCAAGAACTTGCACCCCATAAAATTCGCGTTAATAGTATTGCGCCTGGTGCAATCAAAACCCCCATTAATAAATCAGCTTGGGATACTCCAGAAGCAGAAGCAAAGTTATTAAAACTGATTCCAGCAAAACGTGTGGGTGATGTAGAAGATATCGCTAAAGCAGCGGTTTGGTTAGCTTCGGATGACTCAGATTATGTCTATGGTACAACTCTATTTGTAGACGGTGGTATGACCTTGTATCCAGGTTTTGCAGACAATGGTTAATTGATAATGCCTACAAAAGTTACTGTTAACCCTGGTTTGATAACAATCAAGGAATTAAATTTGGCTGTAGGAGACATTTTGGCACAATGTCGAACAAACCCAATGGTGAATTAGAAGTTTCTGCATAATTATTATTAACTCTCATGGCATCTGATTCATCTCATAAAACTATATTTGCAGCGATGGGCGCTAACTTAGCGATCGCGATTACTAAATTTATCGCCGCCTCCATTACTGGCAGTTCCGCCATGATATCTGAAGGGATTCATTCGGTGGTAGATACTGGCGATCAACTAGTACTTTTGCTGGGAATTCGCAGAAGCCAAAAGCCAGCAGACGATCGCCATCCCTTTGGTTACGGTCTAGAACTTTATTTCTGGACTTTTATCGTTGCTATCCTCATCTTTGCCCTTGGCGGCGGGATGTCAATTTATGAAGGAATCACTCATTTAATTCATCCCAGCCCTTTAGAAAACCCAATGTGGAATTATATTGTATTAGGTATTGCAATATTATTGGAGGGGTTTTCTTGGACTGTAGCTTTAAAAGAGTTTTTGCCGACTAAGGGTAAACAAAATTTCTGGCAAGCAATCAAAAACAGTAAAGACCCCACAGTATTTACAGTATTATTTGAGGATTCTGCGGCAATTTTAGGCTTATTCGTGGCCTTAATCGGAATCTTCTTAGGACATTTATTTAATAATGTTTATTTGGATGGCATTGCTTCGATTATTATTGGCATTATCTTGGCTATAGTAGCAGTGGTATTAGCGAGAGAAAGCAAAGGATTATTAGTTGGTGAAAGTGCTGATCCTCAAACTATAGCCAATATCCGGTCTTTGTCCAAAACAGAACCAGGAGTGCAAGAAGTTATCCGGGTGCTAACAATGCAGCTTGCTCCCAAAGAAGTATTACTGAACTTAGAAATCCAATTTTCTAAAAATCTTACAGGTGAGGAAATAGCTTTAACTGTAGAAAATTTAGAAGTAAAAATTCGCCAAAAGCATCCTGAAATCAAACAAATTTTTATTGAAGCAAAATCCTTAACTGCCGCTCGGAAATTTTCGCCAACTTCTCAATAAATTTTTAATCGCATAAATATCAAACACAGCATTTTCTCAATGTACTCAAAGCTTATCGGCACAACAATGCAGTATGGTAAAGATTATTGATCGAGCAAAAGCTTTTGGCTCACCAGGTATTGAGCCTCGATGGACTCATGCTAATAAAGATGGAGTCGGAACAGCCTACTCTACCTCTAGTAACATTTGGTTTACTCTTTGGAACGGTATTGTCACTGAAATCTACCATCCCACAGTAGACAAACCTCAAATTCGGGATTTGCAGTATCTAATTTCTGATGGGAAAAGCTTTTTCCACGAAGAGAAACGCCATCTCGAATCCAAAGTGGAACCGATGTGGACTCATGGTTTAGGATACCGCATTACTAATTCCGATCCCCAAGGACGTTATGCCGTAATCAAAGAAGTGATTGCCGACCCACATTTCCCCTGCATCTTACAGCACACTACACTAACAGGAGAGAGCGATTTTATTTCCCAACTTCAGTTATATGCTTTGTGTGCGCCGCATCTGGATGTTGAAGGTATGGGTAATAATGGTTACGCTGTAGAGGTTGCTGGACATCGGATTTTGATCGCCGAGAAACAAGGAACATGGCTAGCGCTGGGTGCAACAGTTCCCTTTAGCCGCCTTTCTTGTGGTTACGTTGGTGAAAGTGATGGCTGGACAGATTTAGCTGATAATTTCCAGATGGATTGGGAGTTTGATAATGCTGTAGATGGCAATCTGGCTTTGACTGGAAAACTAAATTTAGATAGTACTAAAGAATTTACTTTAGGATTGGCATTTGGTACAAACTTGCATAATGCAATTTCTACACTATTTCAGTCGCTCAATATTCCTTTTGAACAGCAGAAGCAGCAATACAACGAACAGTGGAAGCGATCGCGCCGCAATATCCGACCGCTAGAATATGTTTCATGCAATGATGGAAAGTTGTATCACAACAGCATTAGTTTGTTGTTAGCACATGAAGACAAAATTTATCCAGGTGCGTTGATTGCATCCCTGGCTATCCCTTGGGGTGAAGCCAAAAACGACCAAGACCAAGGAGGATATCACCTTGTCTGGACGCGGGATATGGTCAGTAGTGTAACAGGTTTGGTGGCTGCTGGCGAAACAGAAACGGCAGTGCGATCGCTAATTTATCTTGCAACCAGCCAGCAGGAAGATGGCGGTTTTGCTCAAAATTTCTGGGTTGATGGCGAACCTTACTGGAAAGGTATTCAACTAGATGAGGTGGCATTTCCGATTCTTCTAGCATGGCTATTGCATCAGCAGAAGACTTGCTTAAAATTCGATATTTATCCGATGGTTTTGCGGGCGGCGGGTTATTTAATTCGTAACGGCCCGGTTACTCAACAAGAACGCTGGGAAGAAAATAGCGGTTATTCACCATCAACACTAGCATCCAATATTGCCGCTTTAATCTGTGCTGCTCAATTTGTTCGCGAACGTGGAGATGAAGCAACAGCAAAGTTTATAGAAGAATACGCAGATTTTTTAGAATGTCACATTGAAGCTTGGACAGTAACTACTGAAGGAACTTTGGTTCCTGGGATCAAACGGCATTATATCCGAATTACTCCTTCAGATATTAATAATTCTCAAGCCGATGAAAATCCTAACCAAGCAACTCTTTTCATCAGCAGTCAGCCACCTGGTGAACCAGCAGAATTTCCAGCCAAGGAAATTGTCGATGGCGGATTTCTCCAATTAGTACGTTATGGAATTCGCAAACCTGATGACCCGATTATTGTTGATTCTGTCAAAGTAATTGATGCAGTTTTAAAAGTAGATACACCCGTTGGGCCTTGTTGGCATCGTTACAACCACGACGGTTACGGCCAGCAAGAAGACGGAAGTCCTTATATTGGTTGGGGTAAGGGACGCGCTTGGCCTCTCTTGACAGGAGAACGAGGACATTATGAACTAGCTGCTGGCGGCGATGTCAAAACATATATTAAGGCGATGGAAGGATTTGCTTCAGATACTTGTTTGCTACCAGAACAGGTTTGGGATGAGGCAGATATCCCTGATATCTATATGTTTTTAGGAAAACCAACAGGTTCAGCGATGCCTTTAATGTGGGCACACGCAGAGTATATCAAGCTGCTACGGTCAACTGATGACGGACAGGTGTTTGATTTTATTCCAGAAGTGGCAAATCGTTATCTAGGCGAAAGAAAGCAGTGTAAATCATTGGAAATTTGGAAGTTTAACCGACAAATCAGCCAAGTAAAAAAAGGTCAGACATTGCGAATTGACGCTTTAGCATCTTTTCAATTGCACTGGTCAGATGATGATTGGCAAACTACACAAGATATGCTTTCTACTTCTACAAAGTTAGGAGTGAATTTTGTAGATATTTTTATTTCTGAGAATCAGCAACAATCAATTAACTTTACCTTTTTCTGGATTGAAAGCAGCAAATGGGAAGGACACAATTATACGGTTAAAATTTCGTAATTCCTAATTTCTAATTCGCCTTTCAATACATTTCGGATCGAAAAGAGCCATTATTATGCAGAATAACTCATCATCCAAACCAACAATTGAATACTGGCACGTCTGGACTGGCAACGACGGTATAAGTCATCAATCCCGTTGTCAAATTGAAGACTTTATCGAAAAAGGCATAGCCCCGGATACTTCACCGCAGTGGCTTTCTAATTTGAAGCAGTCCGGTGCTACAATCAGCTTTACTGTGCTACCTGTGGGATGGGTTGGTAACTGGCATGAAAACCCAAAACCCCAGTGGATTATACCTTTGTCAGGACGCTGGTTTGTGGAGACTATGGACGGTCAGCGAGTCGAGATGGGGGAAGGCGAAATTTCCTTTGGAGAAGATCGGGGTACGAAAACAGACGCGCAAGGTCATAAAGGTCACTTATCTGGAACAGTAGGCGATGCGCCAGCTGTTTTAATAATGGTGCAATTTGAAGAGACTCCGACTGTAAACCAATCTTGTCGATTTAGGTAAATAAGTTAGTATAGTGGCTTTACTCACTGCCCAAAACTTGCTCCTCACCCAGAGGAAATCTAGTTCCCTCACGCCACTTGCTTCAAGCCGGGAAACCCGTCCAACGCAGTGGCTCCCCTTTATAAGGGGAGGGTTAGGGTGGGGTAAAGCCTATCCTTAATTACGAATTACGAATTATTTAACCCCTTCGATTTCCGAAACTCCTGGACAACATCTTTAACATCACGTAATTCCCCTTCAACTAAATAGTTTAATTGCCGCATTTCATCTGCTGAAATCTTTCCAGCTAGTTGTGCGATCGCTGTTCTTAATTGTGGATATTTTTTTAAGGTTTCTTGTCGGACAATTGGTACAGTTTCGTAAGGTGGAAAATAATGTTTATCATCCTTGAGTACAAATAAACCCAAGCGAGAAATTTGCCCATCAGTGGAATTTCCTGCCACCATATCCACTTGTTTTTGAATCAAAGCACGATATATTAAACCCAAGTCCATAATTTGGGGTGGTTTAGCAAAACGTAAATCGTAAGTTTTAGCTAATCCTGGAAAACCATCTTCTCTTTCTAAAAATTCGTAACCGAAACCGCCACGCCACTGTGGTGTATATTGAGTAGCTTGGGAGAGAGTTTGAATATTGTTGAGTCTAGCATCTTCAGCCCGAATAATCATCGCAAAAGTATTTTCAAAACCCAAGCTGGGCATCACTTCCAGATTGAATTGCTGGGCGTATATTTGTTTGATTATTTCGTAAACTTCTTTGGAGTTATTAACTGGTTTTTGCTTTAAAATTGCAGTCAAAGCTGTGCCTGTATACTCAATATAAGCATCAATTATGCCAGCTTTAATAGCGTTATGACAAACAAATGAACCACCTAAACGGGGACGACGAGCTACTTTTAACTTAGTTGTTGCCTCGATTTGCTGCGCTAACAATTCACCTAAAATATCTTGTTCGGTAAAATCTTTGGAAGCCACAACTATATTAGCATCGTTATTACTATTGATATTTGCCGTGCAGCCAGCGATTACCAGTAACAAAGCAAAAGTTAAAAAGCACAATGCCAAAAATCTTTTCATTACTTAACTTTTAATTTTTAATTTATTCTCCATCAAACCAATTGCGAAGTCAGCTAGTAATGCAATTGCCGCCGCTGGAACTGCACCAGCTAAAATTAACTGATTATTCACTACTGATATGCCGCGAAAAATAAATACTCCTAAACCACCTGCACCAATAGCCGCTGCAATAGTTGCAATACCAATGGCAATAACTGTTGCGACTCGCACTCCTGCTAAAATGACTCCCAGTGCTAAAGGAATCTCAACTTGCAACAATAATTGTCTATCCGTCATTCCCATGCCTCTCCCAGCTTCTCGAATCGCTGGATCTACGCCAGTAATACCTGTGTAAGTGTTACGAATTATCGGCAGCAAGGAATATACAGTCAGGGCAACAATTGCTGGTACTGCACCAATGCCGCCAATTATGGGAACAGGAATGAGTAAACCAAACAGTGCCAAACTGGGAATAGTTTGGAAAATATTTGCTATGCCGAGAATTGGTTGACGAAGAAAGGTTTTACGTGTAATTAAAATACCTAATGGAATGCCTACAATGATGGCAATTCCAATGGCGATGCCTACTAAAAATAGGTGTTCTAGAGTATGCTGAAGAATTTCTGGGGCATACTTAACCAGGAAGAAATTTTTCATAAAGTATCTTGCAGGGAACGCAGACATTGCAGAAAGGCGAGGCTTTCTGGGTGTTGCGATCGCATAAATTCATCTTTCGTCCCCAATACTATCAATTCTCCGCCATACATTAAACCAATTCTCGATGCCAACACAAAGGCTTCTTGAATATCATGGGTGACGAAAACAACTGTTTTACCTAACTCTTGCTGCAAATGCCGAAACTCTTGTTGCAGTTCGAGGCGCGTAATCGGATCGAGTGCGCCAAAGGGTTCATCCATCAACAACACTGGCGGATCTGCTGCTAAAGACCTGGCTACACCAACTCTTTGCCTTTGTCCTCCCGAAAGTTCGTGCGGGTAACGTGTGGCGAATTGTGCTGGTTCTAAGCCTACCAATTGCAACAGTTCATAAACTCGCATTTTAATTTGTTTTGGTTGCCACCCTTCTAAAGATGGGACTAAACCAACATTGCGTTCGACAGTGAAATGGGGAAATAAACCAATTTCTTGAATAACGTAACCAATTTTTCGCCGCAGTTTAATTTCATCCCATTGAGTTGTGGGAATGCCATCAAATAAAACTTCGCCTTGTGTAGGTGTAAATAGGCGATTAATTAACTTCATTGTCGTGGTTTTGCCGCTACCACTGCGCCCAAGTAATACCAGTGCTTCTCCTTGGCGAATAGTGAAATTGAGATTTGACACCAATGGGCGATGATTGCGGCTAAAAGTGACATCGCGGAATTCGATGGCGGTTTGACTATTTTGCGGCATGAGTGACTTTTGGGGGACGCTAGCTATTGTATTATGTGCTGATTTTGCTAGCGTGCTAACGCCCATTTGCTTTTCCTAAAATTAGTCTGAGTGGTTATTTTCTCCAAAGTAGGGATTACCTAAAGCTTTCGGGGGTGTAGATTTTCCCAGCTTACCGACTAATGCCCATAAGTAAGGAAAAAATCACTTTCTCGTTTTTGATAAGCTAAAACACATATTTCTTGCATAGTGAAGGAGTAAGGTTTTTTGACTGCTGACAGTTAACAGTCAAGAGTTAACACTCAACAGCCAACACGACCATATATGATTTAAAAAGTGTGGAACAGCTTAAATAATGTTTAAACAGTGTTGCCATCGCAGAAGTTGAGCTTCTAGTTGTTTCTGTTGCGTAATTTCGGTGTTCGCGCTCAAAATAGATTTTGGTTGACATGATTCACGCAATGTGTTAATAATAATAGTTTGTGGAAACTTTACTTCTTAATTTAAGCTCTTGGCTAACGTCATTGTCATAGGTGCCCAATGGGGCGATGAAGGAAAAGGTAAAATAACTGACTTACTCAGCCGTTCCGCAGATGTTGTGGTGCGTTACCAAGGGGGTGTCAATGCTGGACACACGATTGTAGTTAAAGGTCAGACCTTTAAACTGCATTTGATTCCCTCTGGGATTTTGTATCCAAATACCGATTGCATTATCGGCTGTGGAACAGTGATCGATCCACAGATTTTGATCGCAGAACTCGACCAATTAAAAGAGTTAAATATTTCCACTGACCACCTGCTGATATCTGAAACAGCCCACGTAACCATGCCTTATCATCGATTGATTGACCAGGCATCTGAAGAACGACGGGGAAGCCATAAGATCGGCACAACAGGTCGGGGCATTGGGCCGACTTATGCTGACAAATCTGAACGTACAGGGATTCGGGTTTTAGACTTAATGGACCCGGATGGGCTACGCGAGCAGCTGGAGTGGACGATTAATTATAAAAACGTCATTTTAGAAAAGCTTTACAACTTGCCGCCTCTAGATCCACAAGAGGTAATTGAGCAGTATTTGGGGTATGCAGAACGCTTGCGACCTCACGTTGTTGATACATCGTTGAAAATATCCGATGCAATTTGGCGACGACGCAATATTTTGTTTGAAGGCGCACAAGGTACGCTCCTAGACTTAGATCACGGAACTTATCCTTATGTCACCTCCTCTAACCCAGTGGCGGGTGGGGCTTGCGTTGGTACTGGGGTAGGGCCGACAATGATTGACCGGGTAATTGGGGTGTCAAAAGCCTATACAACCCGTGTCGGAGAGGGGCCATTTCCCACTGAATTAGATGGAGAGTTGGGAGAATTGTTGTGCGATCGCGGTGCGGAATTTGGCACAACCACCGGACGCAAACGGCGCTGTGGCTGGTTTGATGCCGTTATCGGTCGCTATGCCGTGCGGATTAACGGCATGGATTGTATGGCGCTGACCAAACTGGATGTTCTCGATGAATTAGAGGAGATCCAAGTTTGTGTCGCTTATGACATAGATGGCCAACGCAGCGAACACTTCCCCACCAGTTCTCGTCAATTTGCTAGATGTCGCCCCATCTACAAAACCTTACCAGGGTGGAAAGTGTCAACAACTCACTGCCGCACCCTAGAAGACTTGCCACAAGCAGCATTGGATTATCTGAAATTCTTAGCCGAATTGATGGAAGTTCCGATCGCGATCGTCTCATTAGGAGCCAGCCGCGATCAAACCATAATCGTAGAAGACCCCATCCACGGGCCCAAACGCGCTTTATTGCACCCCGACGGTACACCTGCTACCCTACTTAGTGCGTAAATTTAGTCATTAGTCATTAGTCATTGGTCATTAGCAAATGACAAATGACAAAGGACAAAGGACAACTGACAACTGACAAAGGACAACTTTTATGGCTATTACAGTCGAATCTCAAAAACGTCCAGAAGGCAGCAAGCCAAAAGCTTTGCGCCGTGCTGGATTGATACCTGCCAATTTGTATGGTCATAAGGGTACAGAATCCATTTCTTTGACCATTGAAGCTAAAACTGTTGAGCGTTTGCTCAAAAGAGCTTCCGTTAACAACACCTTGATTGAGTTGAATATTGCTGATGCACCTTGGCGCGGTAAAACCTTGCTGCGGGAACTTCAGATCCATCCCGCAAAAGGTACGCCTTACCACCTCAGCTTTTTTGCAGTTGCTGGCCACGGTGACACCACTGTAGAAGTACCGCTGCGTTATGTGGGAACTGCTGTTGGTGTTAAACAAGAAGGTGGTTTTTTAGACACTGTTATCACTGAATTGCAAGTCAGCTGTGCGCCAGAAAACATTCCAGAAATAATTGAAATTGATGTCTCTAACCTGCAAATCGGAGACAGCTTGCGTGTTCACGAGCTAGTCTTGCCTCAAGGCGTCACAGTTCTTGGCGATACGGAGCGAGTTGTAGTTAGCGTCTCGCAGCCGCAAATCAGCGCTGCTGCTGAGGATGAAGCTGAGGCAGGGAGTGAAACAACCTCTGAAGCTACGTAAGTGTGTAATAATTTTTGATGATAGCCAGGGGGAAACTCCTGGTTTTTTTGTATTTGAACCTGCACAAAGAGATGATATCATCTCCGCTAAATTACCCTTAATTCCCTCGGAACCCCACCCCGCCAACGCTACGCTTTGTCTCCCCTCCCCGCTTGCGGGGCTACGGTGTACACACAAGTCTGAAATAGCTGAAAAACCCAAGGTTTTACCCCACCCTAACCCTCCCCTTGTAAAGGGGAGGGAACTAGATTCTCCTGTTTCCCCCCAATACATCGGGGGGATTAAGGGGGGTAATGTGACTTGTGTGTACACCGTAGGGGGAACCGGAATCAAAGTCCCCCAATTTATCGGGGGATTTAGGGGGATCTAGAACGTTTTGTTACCGAGAAGAAAACTTTTCAAACATCCTCTAACGCACTTAATTACGAATTACTTTAACGTGCATCACCAATCAAGACAAATGGCGACCAATAATAAGGATGGTCTTTAATTAGCTTCAACTTAGCTTTTTGCAAAGCTTCTCCTTTGGTCATACCTTGCTTGAGGTTTTGATAAAATTGAACCATCAATTGCTGAGTCGCTTCATCATCAACCGCCCATAAACTTGCCATCACAGCTTTAGCACCAGCACGCTCAAATATATAAGCAACTCCTGCAAGTCCTGTGCTAGCATCATTCAAATTAGTGTCTACAGCAGTTTGACAGGCACTAAGAGTAATCAGTTGTGTGCCTTGTAACCCTAAAAGAGCAGCATTGGCAATGTCTAAGGGTTTGTCAGCAAATAGTAATGTATTATTTTTTAACTTGACTTTTTTGCAATCTTCAGTTTTGAAACAGCCATGAGTTGCTAAATGCAAAAAGTCAAAGCGCAATGCTTGGGATCTAAACTTTTCTAGGGTAGCTTCTTTGTGGATATAAACTTCACTGTCTGGCAGTATTTCCTTAATACTTCTGACTTCTGCCTCTGCACCTGGGAGATTTTGTGGGTCACTGGGTACTGGATTACCAAATGCTAAAACAGCTTGTAGTTTGGGGGGTACGGCATTTTGCACGCCTGGAGATTTTAGGGAATTATTGGAAATGCGAGTGAGATAGTTGACAGGATATTTCTCGATTAGAAATTGGTTGGTTTTACTGTCGGAAAGAGTTTCAAAAGGTAGATGGCGCAGTTGACCAGTAGCGATAATACTTAGTTCTTTGGGGGATAAAGCTTTAATTTTGTCTTCTATAGGACGAATAAGAATATCATAAAGTTTGCCGCCAGTTTCACGGTAGTTAGAATTACTTTCATCTTGTATTTCTTTCAAGTATTGGGTGAGAAGTTTATTAAATTCAGTGGGGTCAATAGATTTTTTTATAACGCTCAATTCGCCTTTTGTGAAGATAAAAATTGCGACATTATTAGGCATATCTTTGACATTAGTCAGCAAGACAGGTTGAACTACAACCGTTCCTGCGGGGATGGAGTATGTCAGGTTTTTAATATCTGCGGGTGTAGTTTCAAATAGTTCTGCCACTTCAGGAAAATGGCGAGAGATATTTTCGGCTTCTGAGTAAACTTGTGCTTCTAATTGCCGAATTTGTTGAGTTAATGCTTCAGAAAACTTTTCTTGCAGTTGTTGTCGCAGGGATTCTAATTGTTGATTTTGTTTACTCCAGTTATCAAGGGCTTTCTGTGCTTCTGGGTTGGCAACTTTGGCATTAATCAGGCGAGTATAATCAGCAAGGTCGGCTGTAGTGAATAGGTTAACCCATTCAAAGGCTTGAGCGTATTTTTTTTGATTAATCAGGACATCGACTAAAGCAGTTGCACTTCCATCATTTTCTTGTAAAAACTTTTGGCGATTTTCTCGTTGTAAACCCCGGCGCATTTCTAAGCTGATTTTGAGAGATTGCTCTAAATTAGTAATAGCTTCAGTTGGTCGATTTGTATTTTGGAAGAGTACACCAATATTACCCAAGGTGACAGCTTCACCAGAGCGATCGCCCACAGCACGCCTAAGGGGCAGAGCTTGGTTATAAAAATCGAGTGCTTTTTGCTTTTCTCCTAAAGCGTTGTGGACTGCACCGATGTTATTGAGTGTAGTCGCAACACCAGAGCGATCGCCCACACTACGCAAAAGGGGCAGAGCTTGGTTGTAAAAATCGAGTGCTTTTTGCTTTTCTCCTAAAGCGTTGTGGACTGCACCGATGTTATTGAGTGTGCGAGCCTCACCAGTACGATTGCCCACAGCACGACTAAGGGGCAGAGCTTGGTTGTAAAAATCGAGTGCTTTTTGCTTTTCTCCTAAAGCGTTGTGGACTGCACCGATGTCATTGAGTGTACGAGCTTCACCAGAGCGATCGCCCACAGCCCGTCTTAGGGGCAGAGCTTGGTTGTAAAAATCGAGTGCTTTTTGCTTTTCTCCTAAAGTGTTGTAGACTGCACCGATGTTACTGAGAGTGACAGCTTCACCAAAGCGATTGCCTACAGCACGAATAAGGAGCAAAGCTTGGTTGTAAAAATTGAGTGCTTTTTGCTTTTCTCCTAAAGCGTCGTAGACTAAACCGATGTTATTGAGCGTGCGAGCCTCACCAGTACGATCGCCTACAGCACTAATAAGGAGCAAAGCTTGGTTGTAAAAATTGAGTGCTTTTTGCTTTTCTCCTAAAGCGTCGTAGACTAGACCGATGTTATTGAGTGTAGTCGCAACACCTGTGCGATCGCCCACAGCACGGAAAAGGGGCAGAGCTTGGTTGTAGAAATCGAGTGCTTTTTGCTTTTCTCCTAAATCGTTGTAGACTTTACCGATGTTATTGAGTGTAGCCGCAATACCTGTGCGATCGCCCACAGCACGCAAAAGGGGCAGAGCTTGGTTGTAAAATTCGAGTGCTTTTTGCTTTTCTCCTAAAGCGTCGTAGTTAAACCCAAGCCCTACCAGTGCAGTTGCTTCAAATTTTTGGTCTTTGAGTTCTCGTGCAATGATTAAAGCTTGCTGTAATATTTGGATTGCCTGTTGGTGTTCCTGTTGCTGTGTCAGATTTGCCCCTTGCTCTAGCAATCTTTCTGCTTCTTGCGATCGCGAGTTTTGAGTCTGTCCCCAGGTGGGTTGAGCCATTAGCATCACTGTTAAAGGCGTTAGATAAAAGCCCACAGCCAAAAAACTGGTGAGAATTTTTTTCATAGAATAGCGCAGAGGTAGCTGTTTTTAATTGCGTGTTAGCAGAAGTTGTCGTTAGCAACATCAAAAGTATTTGGTCAAGTCTGGGATTGCTACCTTACAGGAACGCTAAGAGCAAGCAAAGCGATCGCAAGAACAAAAATACCTTCACTTTGCGTAAGTCCTATAAAGGTTGAAACATTTATTGCCGACATCGGAGCATTTGTTATAAACGTTGGGACATTTCTTGCAAATGTTTAAGCATTTGTTGGAAATGTTTGAACGCTTGTTGCAAACGTTTGAATATTTGTTGCAACTACTTGAACATTTGTTAGAGATGTTTGAATACTTGTTACAACTACTTGAACATTTGTTAGAGATGTTTGAATACTTGTTACAACTACTTGAACATTTGTTGCAAGCATTTGAATAGTTGTTGCAACTGCTTGAACATTTGTTGCCAGCACCAAAGCATTTGCAATAAATGTTCAAACATTTGTTGCTAGCATCGAAGTTTTTGTTATCAACATCAGCAAAAGCCTAAATTAGGGATTTACGTTGAGTAGACACAAATATGCTATAGAAGCGTACAGCTAAAATAATTCACGAATCAATAAGGGTTTGCCAGAATGTTAATCGTTCTTTGTTGCGAATTGAACTGGATTTCATTCACCACATATTGCCGATTTCTAGCCACAGACTGAATACCTAGCAACTGTGCTGTGGAAACTACAGGTGGTTTAAGTTTCACCACCGCTTGACCCTGAGTAGGATTTTTTACGGTAAAAGTATTTAGGGGTATACCATTCCAAGTTACAAGCTGACCTGTGGGACGATCTCGCTCACCCCGGATAATTTGCCGCCCATTGCTTCTGTAAGCTAACGCCCCATTCTTGAAGACTACTTTTTGAATTTTGCTCAGGGGAATTGTGGCAGTTTTGCCACTACGCTGAATTGATAGTGCTTCTGTCTGTGCATCAATTCCGATTACTCGACCACTGTTTGACCCACCTGCTTTTAGGATGACTTCTGCTAACTCTGGTAAGGCCACTGGAAGTTCTAATTCATCTGCGTTGACTGGTGTCTGTGCTAAGAAGAAATTTTCCGTTGTGACATCCTTGCTAATTACAGCTTGGATGTTCCCTGCTAGTGCTGCTGCCATTACTAAGATTGCCACAACCGATCTCTGGAAAAAAGCTTTCATGGCTTTAACAGTATATTTGACTAGATTTAACTTTCTCATTAAACTTCAGAGGCGTATATTAAATTTCCGTAAAATCACAAAAACAAACTGATTATTTACCTGTAACAGTTTGTAGTTGTGCAATATAGACCTAACCCCCAACCCCTTCCCTACTAGCGTTAGGCAGGGTGGTTTCATACGAAAAAAGAAAAATATTAAGTCTTGATTTCTCGTTTAGTGTCCAGGCTTTTTCCCTCACTTCTATTCCTCTCCCCCACGGCTACCGTGTATACACAAGTCCTTCTCACCCCCTCTAACTCCCCGATGCCTTGGGGGAGAACCGGGAACCGGATATTTCCCCCAAGGCATCGGGCTACAGTGTACACACAAGTCTGAAATAGCTTACTCATCTGGGTTTTTGCGTCACTTTTACCCCACCCTAACCCTCCCCTTGCAAAGGGGAGGGAACCGGATCTTTAATCTCCCCCCTTTGCAAGGGGGGATTAAGGGGGGTAAATCCGAGGTTTGCGCTTCATTACCAAGATGTGTGTACACAGAAGCCCCCACGGGGGGAGAGGCTTTGAAACCCAGTTTTAGTTTTTCTCTGCTTGTATGAAACCACCCCGCTTCCCTACTAGCGTTGGGAAGTAAAATTCAAAGCCTCTCTCCTCTTAGGAGAGAGGTTTGGAGAGAGGTCAGAGTGTATTTGCACACAAATGAGAAACGCTATATTGTTTCTCTCATCTCCCCTATTTTTCGTATGACCCAAACCCCGAACCAGGAAACCAATATTTTAGGTAAATTCACGAGTGTACTTGGCTTACTGGGTGCGGCGCTTTTCTTTGCAGGCTGGATTTACCGTTGGTCATATTTCTACTTTTTTCAGCTAGAAGTCAATACCCTCGACTTACCCGCACAGTCTTTTTTGATAGTTCCCCTGCAAATATTTCTCGGAGATGGCTGGACAATCTGCAAAAGTGCGATCGCTTTTTTTGTCGCTGCGATCGCTATTCAGGCAACATTATGGTTAATTAAGATCGTTAGTGAGACAGTAGTCTCTGCAAGCCAACTACTATTGAGTCGCATTATCTCTGCAACCCAACACAAACGCTCATGGACAGCTAAACGGCTAAAATCTCTGGCTGAATTTAGTTCTGGACAACTGCGCTCAGTGGAATTTCTGCGATCGCTAGTCAATGAGATAGTCATAGTATCCTGGGTATTAATTGTGATATTTTGGTTAGCTCGTTGGCAAGGCATCGCAGATGCACGACGAGACGCTGGTCAAAACTCCACCTTACCTGTTGTAGCTTTAATTACACCTGAAGAAAAGTTTGCTGTGGGACGCAAACTTGATGATATATTTGCAGATCCATCTTTGAAAGGTTATCGCATTATTGGCGATCGCGGTCTATTCGACGACTTGCGAGGCAGAGAAGATAATGACATCAGCAATCCACAGCAGCCGCGAGTCTGGCGCTTACTCCTAGAACGTGGCGGCTGGATTTATTTGTTTCGAGCATTACCCTCAAACGCAAAATCTGGCGAGATTCCATCTGTGTTGGCTATTCAAGAAAGTGAGAAGGGACATATCATCATTCGCAGTCCAGAAGCTTCTAAAACGAGTTCTCCTTGATATGCTGATATTTTGCACCATTCTCAATTGACCAATGACCAATGACTAATGACAGTCTTCACAGAAAATAGCGCATTAGCTTATCAACACTCAATTGGTAAACTGTGTAATAATTTTTGATGATAGCCAGGAGGAAACTCCTGGTTTTTTTGTATTTGAACCCGTAGAGCAAAGAGATGACAGAAGCGACTCTTCCAGCTTTTATCGAGCAAATGTTGCAGGCGGGATTTTATCCCCATAAGGTAACAGAACCTATTCAACTAGTTCAAACCCACGCTTCTTATGTGCTGTTAACTGGGGATTACGTCTATAAACTGAAAAAACCTGTGAATTTTGGCTTTTTGGATTTTTCTACCTTAGATAAGCGGCAGCATTTTTGTCAGGAAGAGTTACGGTTAAATCAACGCGGTGCTGGTGAATTATATTTAGAAGTTTTGCCCATAACTTTAGTAGGGGAGCAATACCAGTTAGGGGGAACGAGCGAGGCTGTAGAATATGCGCTGAAGATGCGTCAGTTTCCTCAAGAGTCGCTACTAAGTATCCTTTTTGAAGAAGGTAAGTTAAATGAGACACTTCTAAATGAGTTGGGACGAGTGGTTGCTCAATATCATGCCCAAGCACAGACGAATGATTACATTCGCACTTTTGGCGAAGTGCCAAATATCCGGGCTGCCTTTGATGAGAATTATCAGCAAACTGAGAAGTATATTGGTGGCCCCCAGACTCAGGCGCAATTTACAGAAACAAAGCAATATACAGATAAATTTTTTGCCGAACGTCCAGAATTATTTGCTAGCAGAATTCACAACGGTTATATTCGTGAATGTCATGGGGATTTACACCTGAGAAATATTGCCCAGTGGCACGATAAAATCTTGTTGTTCGATTGCATTGAATTTAATGAATCGTTTCGCTTTGTCGATGTGATGTACGATGTGGCGTTCACTGTGATGGATTTGGAAGCTGGCCAGCGTCAAGACTTGGGTAATGCGTTTTTGAATGTTTATATAGAGCAAACTGGAGACTGGGAAGGCTTACAGGTGTTGCCTTTATATTTAAGCCGTCAGGCTTATGTCCGGGCGAAGGTGACATCATTTTTACTAGACGATCCGAGTGTACCCGCAACGGTGAAGGAAGAAGCGACAAAAACCGCCACTGATTATTACAAACAAGCTTGGGAATACACTAAACCCAAGCAGGGACAACTAATTTTGATGTCGGGGTTGTCGGGTTCTGGTAAAAGTACCACAGCAAGACATTTAGCTCGTCAACAGGGAGCGATTCACCTGCGTTCGGATGCAGTGCGGAAGCATTTAGGGGGAATTCCGTTGTGGGAACGGGGTGGCGATGATTTGTATACACCGGAGATGACCGAGAAAACTTACACACGGCTGCTGGAATTGGGAATTATTCTGGCTAAACAAGGTTTTTCGGTAATTTTAGATGCCAAGTATGATAAACAGCAGTTACGCCAAGAAGCGATCGCCCAAGCTACAAAACATCAACTTCCCCTTCAGATTATCCAATGCACAGCACCACTTGAAGTTCTAAAAGAGCGTTTGAACAATCGCACTGGTGATATTGCTGACGCCACCGCCGATTTATTAGCCTCACAAATCAAACAAGCTGAACCTTTCACTGAAGAGGAACAACCTTATGTAAAGATTTGGGATACAACTCAACCACAACAGGCACAATTAAAATAATTTGTAATTCGTAATTCGTAATTCGTAATTGAATCGAAAATTAGGAATTACGTTAGAGTCAGACGCTTTTACGTCGCTAAGGCTTTGCTATCGAGCGTCATTAGTAATTTGTTAAATAAGTTATTTATTTTATGGCAGACAAAAAGAACGACTTATTCAGTATTTCTCCCAGCTTCTTTTCTCAACTATTATTTGGGGCATTTTTAACATTTATATTAATAATGACCGGCTCCGCACCAGCCCTAAGCATCTTCTTAGGAATCATGGGCGGTTTCATCTTAAGCTGGATCGCTAATGTAACTGATAATAGCCCCCAAGCACCAAATGTAGCCTCCTCTGATGGTGTTGATGCAGGACTGAAATACTGGTTATTTTTCATGCTGGGTTTTGTATATTTAGGCTATCCAGCACCTATGAGTATCTTGCTCGGTGGATTAGGTGCTTTAGGTGGAGGCTGGATTACTGCTTGGTGGGGAAGTAAGGAAGAAACTAGAACTCAGTTGCAAGTTGAAGAATCAGAAGAGGTTGAAGTTGAACCAACGAATGAAAGGATCAACAAACGGCAAATCAGAAGAGCCGGTCGCCGTTACCGTCGCACTCCTGGAAGTAGTTTCAATTACAAGTTTTG
Organism: Nostoc sp. DedQUE07; assembly: GCF_034530975.2. Lineage (NCBI taxonomy): Bacteria > Bacillati > Cyanobacteriota > Cyanophyceae > Nostocales > Nostocaceae > Nostoc > Nostoc sp. DedQUE07. The sequence continues at coordinate 145,856 of NZ_JAVRCC020000007.1, forward strand.
GGAAAGGTAATAATTTGGGGATTGGGGATTGGGGATTGGGGATTGGGGATTGGGGATTGGGGATTGGGGATTGGGCATTGGGCATCGATCGATAATCAATAGTTTTTCTTCATCACTTCCTCATCTCCTATTCCCCATGCCCTATTCCCCATGCCCCATGCCCTAATAATATGTTTTTATATCTATCCAAATTACTGCCACTATTTTTTTATCCACTAGGATTAGCCTGTGTAAGCTTGGTAGTAGCATTAGTGACTTTGTGGAAACGACCCCGGACTGCGGCGATCGCAATTGCTTTTTCCCTAATTTTATTGCTATTTTCTAGCAATGCTTGGATCGCTAAATCATTAGTGCGATCGCTAGAATGGCAAAATCTTCCACCCGCCCAAATACCTAATGCAGAAGCAATTGTGGTTTTAGGTGGCGCAACTAAATCAGCTTTTCCTCCAAGACCTACTGTCGATTTAAGTGAATCAGGCGATCGCGTCATCTACGCCGCACAACTTTATCGCCAGAAAAAAGCGCCTATAATCATTCTGAGCGGCGGTCGCATTGATTGGCGTGGAAGTGGTTCGCCAGAGTCGGCAGATATGGCAACAATACTTACATCTATTGGTATTCCATCTGAGGCGATCGTCCAAGAACCGGACTCTCTCAATACTTATCAAAATGCTGTAAATGTCCAAAAAATTTTGTCATCTCGTGGCATTCGTCAGGTATTATTAGTAACTTCGGCAATGCATATGCCGCGATCGCTTCAGATTTTCCAGCGTCAAGGAATCAATGCTATTCCTGCACCTACTGACTTTCTAGTTAGTGAGGGTGAGTTGCAAGAACTCGGTAGTACTCCCAAAGCCGCCATACTAAATTTATTACCTGATACTGATAACTTACACCAATTTACCATCGCTTTAAAAGAGTATATTGGTTCTTTAGTTTATCGCTTACGCGGTTGGCTTTAATTAAAGTTAGGAGTTAGGAGAGACGCGATTAATCGCGTCTGTACAGGAATTATGAGTTATTAATTAAGAAGTGCGGTAATTATCTCAATTCAAAACAGACGCGATCGCGTCTCTACGACTCTTAATTTTATGTCAAAAAATTTACCTTATATTATTCCAGTTGCTCAACCTCAAGTTGAAGAAGCTTTTGCCTCTTACCAAACAACCCATGAGTTTTACCATGAAGTTCGGTCGCGATCGGAGTTTCAGCGTTATTGTGATTGGTATTATACAACAGCAGAACAAAACCGCCAAGAACTTAAAAGAATGCGCGGCGAACTGAATATTTTCCAGTGGTTTCGCCGCCGATAAGTGATTTAGATGACTTCTAATTCGTTTTCACGTAAATGGGCTTTAAACTTTTTACTAAACTGGACTACAATCGGTAGATTAGCGCTTACTGGTCTGTCTCGCCATTGGGTGGCAATAGCTGTAACTTCGCCTTCTGTACCTTTGATGTCAAAAGGCTGATTCCGATGTTCAGGATGATGATACACCACTACCGAATCTTTAACGCGGACGCGATCGCCAACTTTCATAACAACATTTACACCTAGCATTTTCTTTTCCACAAGTATCTGCTACAAAATATATGATTAAATCGCTTAGAATTTGATTTAATCAGCTATTTCTTGACGCTTCATCGGGGTGCAACGGCTTAACCCTCTGCGTCCAGGCACGTCTTAGCAATCCGCGCGTACTTTTTTCAGTTTTTTGCCACGTTAATAAGTATCGCCTATAGCCTTTCTCTTTAACCCAAAAGCAGGGAAATGAAAGAAAATCAGGCGATATCGGATGTGCTTAGTACTTTGACAAGATATCCAACCCTTTTATCTTGACGCTAGGATGTTCCCCAGGTCAACTCTCTCACGAATGTTTCGTCTATGGCAGATGCTTGGTGATTGCGATCGCTCCTTTGTATGCTGTAGAATTTGACCTCTCTCCTCTTAGGAGAGAGGCTTTGAATCTTACTCCCCAACGCTAGTAGGGAAGGGGTTGGGGGTTAGGTCTTTATTCGACTCAATACCGAAGCATTATAGAGTCTAACCAAAATTTACTTGCTTGCTTAAAAAATCGCGGAAGTTGGAATGATAAAGACTGTAGTGGATTTCTCCATCAATTTCCTGGAGTGTTAAAAACTCACGCCAATTTTCTAGAACTTCTTCGACATCGTATTCATCAGCATCAATTGTACTAGCAATGCTTTCTGCTGATACAACTGATGAAACTTGCGCTAATTTCTTCAGTACAGGTGATTTTAATTCCCTCTCAAGACTTGGCGAGTTGGGGGGAATCATCTTGTGCAAATGCTGCTGATAATACGCTTCTAAAGCAGGGGGGAGTTGTCCCGTTACGATCGCTTCTCTCAAATATCGATATTGGATCTTGTGGGGGAATAACGCGGTATTCTTCGTCTGCATTAGACGTATTCAAACAAAAAACGGTAGAGCAATTAATACTCTACCGTTTTTTAATTTGGGATCTAATCTAAAAAATCCCAAACCCTAAATCTTACTCAACGCCTTGGGGTAACAATTCCCGACGCTGTTGAGAACTAACTTGCACAACGCCATTTTCATCCACATCAACAAGGGCTGTATCGCCATCCTTGATACGACCAGACAGAATTTCTTCTGCTAGGCTATCTTCTAACAGGCGCATAATTGCCCGACGTAATGGCCTTGCGCCGTAGCTGGGACTGTAACCTTCTTGGATCAACCGATCCTTGAAGCGATCGCTAACTTCTAAGGTGATACCCTTTTCAGTGAGACGACCAAATACTTCCTTGAGCATAATTTCGGCGATTTGGGTCACTTCTGGCTTGCTCAACTGACGGAAGACGATAATTTCATCGAGTCGGTTGAGGAACTCTGGACGGAAGTACTGCTTGAGTTCTTCGTTGACCAAAGAGCGAATCCGGTTGTAAGTTGACTCGCTGGCATCTTCGGAGAATTCAAACCCGATACCGCTACCGCCTTTTTCAATTACCTTAGAACCAATATTGGAAGTTAAAATCAGCAAGGTGTTTTTAAAGTCCACCGTGCGACCTTTGGCATCAGTTAACCGACCGTCTTCCAAAATTTGCAGCAGCATGTTGAATACATCGGGGTGCGCTTTTTCGATTTCGTCGAACAACACCACGGTGTAAGGACGCCGCCGCACGGCCTCGGTCAGCTGACCACCTTCGTTATAACCAACATAACCAGGAGGGGAACCAATCAGCTTGCTGACGGTGTGACGCTCCATGTATTCGGACATATCTAAGCGGATCATCGCTTCTTCGGAACCGAAGAAGTAAGCAGCTAAGGATTTCGCCAACTCGGTTTTACCTACACCAGTAGGCCCAGAGAAGACAAAGCTAGCTATGGGTCGATTGGGATTCTTCAAGCCAACACGAGCGCGACGAATTGCTCGTGAAACTGCTTTGACAGCTTCATCCTGACCGATTAAACGCTGATGCAAGGTATCTTCCATGTGCAACAGCTTTTCAGATTCAGATTCGGTGAGTTTGTTCACCGGTACTCCAGTCCAGGAAGCGACAATGTGAGCAATGTCTTCTTCTGTAACTACAGGTTCTTCATGTTCTGTGCCAGTTGCATTGGTCTTGCTTTGAGCGATCGCCCGGATTTCGGCTTTGATTTCCATTTCGCGATCGCGCAATTCTCCAGCTTTATCGAAGTCTTGAGAGCGCACTGCATCATCTTTTTCTTTTAATATCTGACGCAGTTCTTTGTCTAACTCTTTGGCTGCGGGTGGCAGTTGGGAGTTAATCAAGCGCACCCTAGAACCAGCTTCATCAACTAAGTCGATGGCTTTATCTGGGAGGTAGCGATCGCTAATGTAACGGTCTGACAATTTCGCCGCCGCTACCAATGCTTCGTCGGAGATTTTCAGTTTGTGGTGTTGCTCGTAGCGTTCGCGCAAACCATATAAAATTTCAATTGTTTCATCAACTGTAGGTTCGCCAACCATTACTGGTTGGAAACGTCGCTCTAGCGCTGCATCTCGCTCGATGTGCTTCCGGTATTCATCCAAGGTTGTAGCACCGATGCACTGCAACTCACCTCTGGCCAAAGCTGGCTTGAGGATATTTGCTGCGTCTATAGCACCTTCTGCTGCACCCGCACCAATTAAGGTGTGTACCTCATCAATCACGAGAATGACATTACCCGCCGAGCGGATTTCATCCATGATTTTTTTCAAGCGTTCTTCAAATTCACCTCGATACTTGGTTCCTGCTACGAGCAAACCAATATCTAAGGTGACGACGCGTTTATCTTCGAGGATGTCAGGGACATCTTTGGTGGCAATGCGTGAAGCTAAACCTTCAGCGATCGCAGTCTTACCAACCCCTGGTTCCCCAATCAGCACTGGGTTATTTTTGGTTCGGCGACCCAATATCTGGATCACTCGCTCAATTTCCTTGGCGCGTCCTACCACCGGATCGAGCTTATTGTCTATTGCCATTTGGGTCAGGTTTGAACCAAATTCATCCAGAGTCGGGGTTTTTGTGCGCCCGGATGAACCGCCTGGTGAAACTTCGGCAGTTTCTCCCAACATCCGAATAACTTGGGTTCTTACCTTAGATAGATCCACACCGAGGTTTTCTAGCACCCTGGCTGCGACGCCTTCCCCTTCGCGGATTAGGCCCAACAGCAGATGCTCGGTGCCAATGTAGTTATGCCCCAGTTGGCGTGCTTCTTCCAAGGAAAGTTCTAAAACTCGCTTCGCCCGTGGCGTAAACGGAATTTCCACGGCAACAAAGCCCGATCCCCGTCCTATAATTTTTTCAACTTCAATTCGGGCATCTTTGAGATTGACGCCCATTGATTTCAGCACCTTAGCAGCCACTCCAGTGCCTTCGCCAATCAGACCCAGGAGGATCTGCTCGGTTCCGACAAAGTTGTGACCTAAACGGCGGGCCTCTTCTTGGGCCAGCATGATTACCTTAATGGCTTTTTCTGTGAAGCGCTCAAACATGGCTTTATCCCATCATCTGCGGTCGTGCCGGTATGCTGATTTTAGCACAGGCAAAGCTTTTGGATGCCTGTATAACAGATTATAGACATCCTGAACCTATGACTTGGGTTGATGGGCTAATTGTTAACTATTGACTACTTCTATCTTGCTAGTGTACTGAGGAGCTTTAGTTTACCAGCGTTTTTGGGATTTATTGGGATTTATTACAAATAGTTGACCGTTTAGATTAAGGGTTTTTTGACTCAATCCCAAACATTTATATTTAACATATGTATTTTTTAATATCAAGCAAAAATAATTAATATACGATTTATTTATATAATTTATTTTTTAGATAAAATATTTAAATAAAAATAGGTGCGACAAAGTTACATTTTTTTGCTGAAGCCGATCGCAAGCCCTAATAATCCAAAATTACTCATACCCAACTAAATAGGTAGGCAGAAATAAAGCTAACTATATAACAAAATGTAAAACCTTCAAAACCCATGTAATTGCTTCACTTTTCTTTGCTCCGTAGCCAACGGGAACGCCAGGGGCGAACGCAATAATATAGTTATAAATCTTCTCGCGGACTTACTTAAAAAGCAAATGCCAAGAGGATTTTTCGAGGCGATCGCTGACAATGGAATACCATTGGTCTAAAGTTGCTTTAAATTTGCGGTGTTGTAAATCTGGGAGCCAAAGGATTAAAGCATCCTCATCGTTATCTTGGTAGTAACGCCGCCGCCGCCCAGCTGTTTTGAAGCCAAATTTTTGATATAAAGATATTGCCGCCAAATTGGAAGCTCGGACTTCGAGGGTAGCTCGCTCCATTTTGCGATCGCAAGCTGTCTTAATGAGTGAATATAATAAAGCCGCACCCAAACCTTGACGGTGATATTGAGGATGAACCGCCAAAATTGTAATGTGCGCTTCATCTAAAATTGACCAAAAGCAACCCATTCCTAGCAAACTTGTGCTGGAGGAGGAAGAAAATAAACCGAGTAAATCGCTGTTGGGACTATCCAATTCTCGTTTGTAGCCCTCCAGAGTCCAAAGTCCGCCAAAACAGGCTCGATCGAGTTCCAGGATAGCACTGAGATTTTCTAATGTCAGTAATTTAATTTCTAAGTCTAATGCGATCACATTTATTGAATAACGTTACAAACCCTTTGTAAACTGGGAATCGGGAGACGAACTCAAAGCCCGTAATTTGAACAAGGAAAACTTTTATAGTTATGGTATCGACTCACCCCACTGGGGTTCAACATTCTGGAAGTCAATATTTACCTCAAAGACACGACACCAGTGCAAATCCTTCGCCTAATCAAGAACTTTTACCCTTGACTGCCAGAGTTCATCATCATGACCTCTTGGAAATTGGTGGGTGTGATGTCACAACCCTAGTTGAGCAGTTTGGTTCACCTTTATATATTTTAGATGAAGAAACCCTGCGTTCGGCTTGTCAGCAATACCGAGATGCTTTCAAGCAATATTACAAGGGCGAATCTCAAGTATTGTACGCCTCAAAAGCTTGGAATTGTTTAGCTGTTTGTGCGATCGCCGCATCTGAAGGACTGGGAATTGATGTAGTTTCCGGAGGCGAACTTTACACCGCCCTACAAGCGGGTGTTAGTCCCAATAAAATCTACCTTCATGGAAATAATAAATCTCGTGAAGAATTAATTTTAGCGATCGAGTCTGATGTCACCATTGTGGCGGATAATTGGTATGAGTTGCGTACCCTTGTCGAAATAGCCCAACCTGCTCAACCAATCCGCATCATGCTACGGTTAACTCCCGGTATTGAGTGCCACACTCACGAATATATTCGCACGGGACACTTAGATAGCAAATTCGGTTTTGATCCCAACGATTTAGATGAGGTGTTTGGTTTTGTCAGTCAACAACCTATCCTTAATTGCGTAGGGGTACACGCTCATATTGGTTCCCAAATTTTTGAGCGCCAACCACATCAAGATTTGGCCGCCGTTATGGTGCAATGGCTGCGAGATGCTGCTAAGTTTGGTTTAAATATTACAGAGTTAAATGTTGGTGGCGGTTTAGGGATTAAATATATAGAATCAGACGATCCCCCTAGCATTGAAGAGTGGGTGAAGGCAATTTGTGAAGTAATTCAAGCAGCTTGTGCGGCCGAAAATCTGCCTTTGCCGAAATTACTTAGCGAGCCGGGGCGATCGCTAATTGCCACAGCTTGCGTCACTGCTTATACTATTGGTTCATCCAAAGTTATCCCAGAAATTCGTACCTATGTAGCGATCGATGGGGGAATGTCTGATAATCCCCGACCGATTACTTACCAATCAGTTTATCGGGCAGTAGTTGCCAATAAAATGTCTTCACCTTTAACCCAAACAGTCACAATTGCTGGTAAACATTGTGAATCAGGAGATATTCTGATTAAAAATGCTCTACTCCCAAAGACTGAACCAGGGGATATTCTCGTAGTTATGGGAACTGGTGCGTACAATTACAGTATGGCATCTAACTACAACCGCTTGCCTCGACCGGCAGCTGTCGTAGTGGCAAATGGCGAAGCAAATTTAATTTTGCAACGTGAAACTTATGAAGATTTAATTCGACAAGATCGCCTACCAGAAAGACTAAAGAAATAGTCATTTGTCCTTGGTCATTAGTCATTGGTCATTTGCAAATGACCAAGGACAAATGACAAAGGACAAATAACAAATGACCAACTGTAAATTAGAGGCAAAAGTTTAATCCAGATGTCATGAGAGATTGGTGGAAGCAATGGCTGACAAACCTGGGGTGGTCACAGTCCTTGCTACTTGGGACTCTGGATATTGTGTTAGTGCTGGCGCTGACGTACATGATACTAGTTATTATTAGTGAGCGCCGGACACTATGGATGGTGCGGGGATTCATTATCTTAATGCTAGCCTCAGCACTCAGTGGCAGATTCGGACTACCTCTGCTAAGTTTTGTACTAGAAAAGTTGGTGATTGGTTGTGCTGTGGCGATGGCAGTTGCTCTACAGTCAGAGTTTCGGCGGTTTTTGGAGCAATTGGGGCGTGGCGAATTCCGCCAGCTGTTTCAACCCGACCGTCTGGCAATCCCCAAATCTGATAGCGTAATTGATGAAATTGTTGAGGCTGTTAAAGAATTGTCAAAAAACCGCATTGGAGCTTTACTAATTGTGGAAACCACAGGGCCAATTGATGAGCGAGATTTTTCTGTGCCAGGAGTAAAGCTAAATGCGGAAGTTTCTAAAGAACTAATCCAGACAATTTTTCAGCCGAAAACTTTGTTACACGATGGAGCGACATTGATTCGTGGCTCACGGATTGTGTCATCAGGTATAATTTTACCACTTTCGGGACGCACAGCCTCGCGCCAGCTGGGAACACGCCACCGGGCAGCAATGGGAATTACTGAGCGGGTCGAAAATTGCATTTGTGTCGTTGTCTCTGAAGAAACGGGTTCTATTTCCTTAGCGGAACGGGGAACCCTAAATAGACCGCTGACGAATAGGAAACTGAAAGAGTCATTAGAGGCTGTTTTGTCTCCAACCGTGGATAGGGAAGCTGTTGCTCCTGGTCTGTTGAGTTTTGTTCGTCGGATAGGTGGGAAGACACTAGCACTGGTTTCACGTTTACTCAGATTACCATCGACCGCTTCTCGAGATAAAAAATGACACTACAACAAACTAAACTGCAAGATTTACCTACCGATTTAAAACGAGAATTATTGCCGCAGCACGTTGCGGTGATTATGGATGGTAATGGTCGATGGGCTAAACGTCAGGGTCTACCCCGAATTATGGGTCATAAGCGAGGAGTAGATGCTCTCAAGGATTTACTTCGCTGTTGTCAGGATTGGGGAATTCAGGCGTTGACAGCTTATGCTTTTTCAACAGAGAACTGGAAAAGACCGCAGGAAGAAGTAGATTTTTTGATGACTCTATTTCAAAGAGTTTTGCGCCAAGAACTGCGGGAAATGGTCGAAGAAAATGTTCAAATTAAGTTTGTAGGAAATTTGCAAGACCTGCCACGATCGCTTCAACAAGAAATTTCCCGTTCAATGGAAGAAACTAAGAATAATCGCGGTATCCGGTTTTCCGTGGCAACTAATTATGGTGGACGGCAAGAAATTTTACAAGCTTGTCAGGCGATCGCTAAGCTTGTCCAGCAAGGTGTGCTACAACCCAATGAAATTAATGAACAGGTGTTTGAGAGCCACTTGTACACAGCCGGAATTACTGACCCAGATTTGTTAATTCGCACCAGTGGAGAAATCCGCCTCTCAAATTTTCTTCTCTGGCAAATGGCTTATGGAGAAATTTATATTACCGATGCTCTCTGGCCCGATTTTGACCGTGCCGAATTTCATCGTGCCCTGTGTGCCTACCAGCAACGGGAGCGGCGATTTGGGAAAGTCTAAATCTGTTTACGCAATTAGACTCAGTAGGTCGGCGTAAAAATTTGTCGTTGGCATCAGGCAGGAGGAAAAAGGGTTTTAGTCTAGTTTATCTTTCTTCACATAGTTTGGTTTTCTTGTGCCAACTTATTTATATAGCAAGGGACTGGGGACTGGGGATTGGGTGAAAAGTCTTGTTGTGTCTAAGTTTTATCATCTGTTAATGTCCTAACCACGAAGGCTTGTGCTATACAACCAATACCTAATTGGGATAAAAAAGTAATTAAATAAAATCAACTATTTTTCGGTCGTCGCAGTTTCTTGGAATTCATTGGGCCGAGAATTTGATTCAGGCTACGCAATTGCTCTGCTGTACCCATACCAATTAGTCTGTCTCCCGACATTAAAATCGTATCGCCAGTGGGGCCACCGATTAAAGTTCCATCAACACGGTGAATTGCCAGAACCAATGCTCCAGTTTGCGATCGCAATCTCGCCTTTTGCAAACTTTGACCCACAACAGGACAGAAAGCTGCATCGAGTAAAAATTCTTCCATATATAACTGGCGGTCTGCACCAGTCAAAATCCCATCTACAAAATCCAATACTTGGGGCCTGAGAGCCGCAGCAGCCATCCGCTTTCCACCAGTAATATAGGGGGATATCACTTCATCTGCACCACCGCGTCGTAACTTCTGCAAAGCTTCTTCTGTACTTGCCCGTGCGATCACCCGAATTCCTGAATTCAGCGTTTTTGCTGACAAGACGATGTATAAATTTTCAGCATCAGAGGGAAGGGCTGCAACGATACACATCGCTCGTTCAATACCAACTTTTAGGAGTGTGTCATCTAATGTAGCGTCACCTTGGTATGCTGTGTAACCTTCAGTCTGTGCCCTTTGTATTGATTCTGTCTCCGAATCAATTACTACAAAAGCTACACCTTCTGTCCGAAATTCCTTGGCAATTTGCCGACCAGTCCGGCTAAATCCACAGATGATGTAGTGTTCTGTTAAGGATTCCATTAACCGCCTCTGTTGTTGTAGCCGAATTCCTTCTTGAAAGTACCCTTGAATAATCGCTTCTGTAAATCTATTGACAATGTAACCGATATTGACTACACCTAACAAAATCAGGGCAATTGTAAACAATCGTCCTCGACTACCGAGTGGTTGCGTCTCTCCGTATCCCACAGTCGCCAAAGTGATAACTGTCATGTAAGCTGCATCTTCCCATGACCAGCCCTCCACTAACCAGTACCACAAAGTGCCAATCAAGAAAACACCACCAAGAGCGATCGCCCCAGCCATCAACTCTTTTTGGATACGTTGATATTTTTGCTCAAGTGTTGAGAATGAGGTAAAAATAGTATTTTTAGCCTACTTTTTCTAGTTTTCTACTAACTTTAAAATTATCTATACTAATAGTCCAATAACTCAGGACTACTTACCTTTTTTCTTATCTAGTGCTTCTTGGATAGCGCGTCTACAGAATTCTGGAGGGTCTTCTTGTGCTTTCACCTCTTCCTTCATTTCCTTAGTAACCCGGAAACTCAGATTATCGGTTAACTCTCTACTTGGTTGAGATGATTCAAAATTTTGAGGGTTACCCTTGGGGTTAGGCATTGTTGAGAGATATAAATAAGGCTTGATTTGATGTATACAAGGAAATAGAGTTTAAATCGGTAGGTATCATCCCTGGAAAAGTTGTTACCTACCGATACCACTTTTACAAGAGGTAACTCTATTTTATGTTCACGCGTTCCGAGTTAGAAATCAAAACCATCCCAGAATTACGTGACTTATGCCGTCGATACGGTGTTAAACCTACAGGCAGTGCGGCATACAAAGTCAGCTACCTTACTTCTCTGATGGCATTCCCTCAGCTAGCACTTGGGCAGCTAAGAGAAGGAAGGGGATTAAAATCTCCTGGACTTAGCGCCATTCAATTTTTTGAAGGGATGAGATGAAATGAATTCACCCACAGATGAGCAAGCAGCACTCATCAAAATAACCTTGGAAGGTACGAGAATGGCTTACCCCGATAGGTTTGACCAAGAGAACCTGCTGAATTTGCACAAAGCTAAGATGCACCTTGAAATGGTTGTTGGGCTACTGGGTCAATCGCGATCGAGAAGATCCCCGACTTCTTTAAAAAGTCGGGGATCTGTGGCTTTAAATTGCTCAAGTGTTGAGTACAAAGTTTTTTTCACCACCACCAGGCCTTTGAGGTCATATAAACGTTAGTTTAAGAAGAAGTACGAGTTGTGCTAAATAAAAAGTATTTTTTAGGGATTTCTAGGAAACTAGTAAATAACTATATAATGAAAAACTTTCAGGAGGAGCGGTAGTGAGCCTACAAACTCTCGTTGACCAAGCCACCATCCCCCCAGATTCAGGGTCAGCATCTAGTCCCTTTGATACAGATAGCTTTAATGAAGCTGTCATGTCTACCTACGCCCGGTTTCCCTTAGCCCTAGAACGGGGTGCTGGATGCCGGGTTTGGGATACGCAGGGGCGGGAATATCTGGACTTTGTAGCGGGAATTGCTACTTGTACTTTAGGGCACGCCCACCCAGCAATGGTAGAAGCGGTAACACGCCAAATCCAAAAGCTGCACCATGTCTCTAATTTGTATTACATTCCTGAGCAAGGTGAATTGGCAAAATGGCTTGTCGATCGTTCCTGTGCCGATCGCGTATTTTTCTGCAACTCTGGTGCTGAAGCTAACGAAGCCGCAATTAAACTGGCGCGGAAATACGCTCACACAGTATTAGACATTGAAAAACCGATTATTTTAACCGCCAATGCCAGTTTCCACGGGCGGACTTTGGCAACCATTACCGCTACAGCACAACCCAAGTATCAAAAGTACTTCGATCCCTTGGTTCCTGGGTTCCACTACGTAAATTACAACGATATTAACGCTGTGGAAGTGGCGATTAGCGAGTTGGATGAAGGCGATTATCGGGTAGCAGCAATTCTGATCGAGCCATTGCAGGGAGAAGGCGGTGTACGTCCAGGAGACGTTGCCTATTTCAAAAAGCTCCGGCAAATTTGCGATGAAACTGGCGTTTTGTTGATTTTCGACGAAGTGCAAGTTGGTATGGGACGTAGCGGCAAATTATGGGCTTACGAGCATCTCGGCGTTGAACCGGATATTTTCACCAGTGCTAAAGGCTTAGGTGGAGGTGTCCCCATCGGTGCAATGATGAGCAAGAAATTTTGCGATGTTTTTCAACCAGGGGAACACGCCAGCACTTTTGGCGGAAATCCTTTTGTGTGTGGTGTGGCACTCAGTGTTTGCCAGACATTGGAACGGGAAAATATTTTGCAGAATGTCCAAGACAGGGGCGAACAGTTGCGAACTGGATTGAAGGCGATCGCAGCGAAATATCCTCAGCACATTGGCGAAGTTCGGGGTTGGGGTTTAATCAACGGTTTGGAGTTACGAGCCAACATCGAGATAACCGCAGCCGATGTCGTCAATGCTGCCATCAAGGAAGGTGTATTGCTAGTACCAGCTGGGCCAAAAGTAGTCCGATTTGTGCCACCGTTAATTGTTACAGAAGCGGAAGTCAATACTGCCTTGCAAGCTGTGGACAAGGCGATCGCAATTCTCACCAAATAAAACAGGAGTCAGAATACAGAATTCAGAATTGGTGAATACTCAACCCATAAAGAGATAGAGTTTTAAGGCGAGAATATTTTAATTTTTTTCGCCCAGTAACTATTTCACTCGCTTTTAACCAATATGCGTCACCCACTCGTACAGAATTCATACTGAATTCTGACTCCTGAGTTCTGAATTCTTCATATAAAATATTGTTTGTTTTGTGTAGAGACGTTGCATTGTAACGTCTCTTTTTCATTCTGGGGAAATTTCTCGATAAGCTTGCCGACACTGCTCATAATTGTCTGGCAAAATCTCAGCATTACCAAAACATAATTGCTCGTGAGTAGTAATTAAAGTTTCATAAGGCTGTATGGAAGTCACAGAAGATCGCAGCAATTGCAAATATTCTTCATCAGTACGGCTGAGTTTGTGGGGTGCAATCGCATTTTTATCCAACTGCTGCAACATCGCTAAATAAACACAACGGCAAGCCTCACGGTAGTTACCTTGACGGTAAAATTCTTGCGATCGCTCCAACAAAAGGGCTATGGATGACTCATTGGAGCGAGTTTTGACGCGAAAATCAGTGAGATTGGCACTTCTATTTAGCCAAGAATATATATAGGGACTGAATTCTCGCCATAATCGCCAACCCACCCACGCTACAAATAATCCCAGTACCAGCCAAAACAGGAATTTCAGCAATTCACTAAGCCTTGGGCTAATTGACCAATCAGTAGGCAATTCTGGTAAAGCCCGTTCAAAGCGGTAAAACTGGTATTCCCACCATTCACCCGCTTGTTGTTGGAATTGAGACAAATGCCAATTCCAGCTAGTTTTTTCAAAAGTATCTGTCATAGGAGGGAGCGGGGAGTGGGGGAGCGGATGAGTAATGAGTAATGAGTTGGAGCAGGGAAGCAGAGGGGCAGGGGGCAGAGGAGCAGGGGAGCAGGGGACAAGGAGATAAACAAAACTCTTAACTCTTAACTCCTAACTCCTAACTCAGCACTCTAATGCCCAATGCCCAATGCCCAATGCCCAATGCCCAATACCCAATGACCAATGACCAATGACTAATGACTAATGACTCTTGACTCTTTTTTTATCATTAGCCAGCCGATGAGAACAAGTAGCGCACCGAATGCCAGAAATCCTAGATCCCAAGCTAACTCATTTGGGCCTGGTTTCACATGATGGACACCGAGAATTTGGTGGTCAATTAAACCTTCAATAAAGTCGAACAACCCAGTCCCAATCAGTATCGATCCAATAAAGGTTTGTGATGACCAAGGAACATCATCACGTCTTCCGGCACGCCATAGTAACACAAGTCCTGCCACGGTGAATACCCAATCCAAGGTATGAAATAATCCATCCCACACCATGTTCAAATCTATATTCGCCCTATTTGTCAGAGGCCTAATGTTACTGAGCATGTGATGCCACTGGAGGATTTGATGCAGTAAAATTCCATCAATAAACCCTCCAAGACCCACACCAAGAAAAATCCCAGCAGTTATTAGTGGTGCGCGTCGGTTGAGGGTTTCACTTTTCGCCTCCATTGTCAACCTCATAGATAGGCTTTTTTACCAAAATACAACTCTTTTGAGAGAAATATCTTCTATCTTGAGGCCAGTACGATCGCTCAACTTAAATTAATTAATATTCAAATTTAATCTGCATACCCGCTTTCACTGGGTCGAAATCTTGGGGAAAATGGGTGCTGCGATCGCAATCTGCTTTTTCCAGGTTCGCTCCTTTAAGAGCGGCTTGGCGGAGATTCGCTGACATCAATAATGCTCCCCTAAGATCGGCATCCTTCAGATTAGCTTGACTCAAATCGGCAAAGCTCAAATCAGTTCCCCTCAAATTAGCGTTACTCAGGTTAGCTTCACTCAAGTCAGCATAACTTAGGTCAGATCCTTTCAAGTTAATGCCTTGCAAATCAGCATTACCCAGTTCTGCTTTACTAAAGTTCCGTTTTCCTGCTGCATAACTCTCCACGAGAGTAGCGGCACTATTTATCGGCTGTTGAAAATTGACTTCAGGCATATAACAGTGTCACAGATTGCTCGTTCTTACTTTCATCTTCCCCTTTTAATTACGAATTACGAATTACGAATTACGAACTAGTAATTATACTTCCTAAATGTAATACATTAGTTCCTTCTGTTGTCGGAGCGATCTTCGTTCACAAAGGTCTTGGAGTGTATATTTTGCTAAAACAGAGTTAGCAGCTTGACGTGCTTCTTGCCAAACTTCCTGAATTAGCTCACCTTCTACTGTATTAGGAGTCGGCTCAGAAGGAGAGACAATAATATCTGACCCTTCCATGCAGCTAAAAGCATCCAACACTGTAATTTTTCCGGGATCTCGTGCCAGAACATAGCCACCTTTGGCTCCGCGTATACTCTTAATTAAACCTCCACGTCTTAATGTCGCTAGGAGTTGTTCTAAATAGCGGTTCGGGATGTCTTGCAAAGCCGCTATTTCTCGAATTTGTAGGGCTTCACCGTTAGGATAGCAGGTTGCTAACTCTAACAGGGCTAGAAGTGCGTATTCTGATTTGTTAGAGATTACCACAGGCGTAATATTTTAAGCTCATATTTAAAGATACAAAGTCTTTGAGTTTGTTTCCCTAAGCTACTGCTAAGAAAAACTTTACAATCAACCTATTGTTGACCGGCTTACTCCACTTTAAAGACCTTCTAGCATACAAGCAATTACTTTTGTTTTTAAATTCGATAAATAAAAGTGATTGATTAGCTATACATGGAAATTTCTTGAAAATGGCAGAATAACTGTAAAGGTAGTTCCCGCATCGATCGCACTTTCAACTGTAATCTCGCCGCCGTGTAAATCTACAGCCTGCTTGACAATGGACATCCCTAATCCCATTCCTGGGATATTGGCTGTATTACTAGCGCGATGGAACGGTTCAAAGATGTGTTCAATGTCAGAAGCAGGAATGCCAATACCAGAATCTTGAGTCTGAAATATAGCTTGCTCGTTGCTAGTGGTTACAGAAAACCTAACTGTACTTCCAATGGGAGAGTATTTTAGACAATTTGAGAATAAATTACTCAAGATTTGGCGCAGTAGTTTCGCGTCTAAATTAGCTTCTGTGCATTGGCACTCACTGCTAAAAACGATCGCATGTTGTGAGCGATCGCTCTGTTGTAATTCTTCTAATAAATCGCGGCAAAATTCTACTAAATTTATCGGTGTTGGATTAAACTCTAACTTGCTTGTTTCATCCTGACTCACCACTAATACATCATCCAATAACTGGGTTATATGCATAACTGATTTTTGAATGCGACGCAGGTGGGTCTGTTGTCGCTGTTCGCTCCAGAGGTGGCGATAATGTTCTAGTAGTTCCGCAGAAGAGTGGATGGTAGCCAAAGGGGTGCGAAACTCATGGGAAGTGATGGTGAGCAAGCGGGATTTAAGTTCGCTAAACTCCCTTTCTTTAGCAAGCGCTTGTCGCATCGCCTGTTCTGCCCATTGCAGCTTGGCTTGGGTTCGCTTGCTTTCGCTAATGTCCCGCAATATCCAGCGCAGACTAACTAACTCACTATGTCGATCGCGGATAGCAACCACCTTAACCGCAGCAATAATAGGTGTTTTGTCACGCGGTCGTAGGTTTACTTCCCATTCTTGCATTTTCCAGTCTGGGAATTGGGCGCGATCGCGCAGATGAGTTAGTTTCAAATGAAAAGCAATTATTTCTTTCTCAAGCACAAAAATCCCTATGGATTTGCCCAACAATGAACTTTTAGAAATGTTAAGCAGAGTGGTAGCGGCTGAGTTAGCTTCCTGAATTATCCCTTTTGTATCAGTCACAAAATAAGCGTCTGGGACTTCTTCAAATAATTCTTGGTAGCGTTGACTTTCTGCTACCAAAGCCTGTTGAGTTTTGGATAATTCTTCATTCTGCTGCTTTAAATCTTCATTTACTAGTTGAAGTTCTTCCAAAGCCAGGTAAACTTCTTTGAATACTGCGGTAACGAGTTGAATATCTGCTTGTGCTTTTTGCTGTTCGTTCTGGCGTTGCAAGAGGGCGACGCGCTTACGCATGTTCTCTATCTGCAAAGCTAAATCGTCCGAATTCACGCTCTTGCTCCTAATTTCTAAAGTGGAGTTTGTTTTAGATTCCCTACTTAGACGATATTAGCTTTTGGAGTTTAGCAGCTATCAGTAATTTCAATGTAGTTTTAGGTAGTTTTAGTTCTTTGGGCTGATTAGGACTGAATACAGCAGAATTCAGGAGTAAAACATACTTTATATCTGGCTTTAAGACGAATCTTTGTGTATTTCACCTTCCTGGAAATCTGCTGTAAGTAATCAAGCAGCTCTCGTTTATAGCACAAGCCTTGGTGGTTAGGACATCAACAGACACGATACAACTTAGACACAAAAAGGCTTTTCACCCAGTCCCCAGTCCCCAGTCCCCAGTCCCCAGTCCCTTGCTATATTTAATGTTTTCGTTTGGAAATATTACTCAATTGCTCTCGAAGGTCTGCCCATTTAATACCTTCTAGACTGGGTAAAACAATATGAGCGGCTCCAACTCGCTCAACAGGGCCAAGTCCTATTGCCCACATCCCAGCAGCGAGAGCGGCTTCAACACCGGCTGCGGCATCTTCTACAACCACAGATTGCGCTGGTTCGATTCCTAGCTGCTTGGCTGCGTACAGAAAGAGGTCGGGTGCTGGCTTGGGTTCTTGGACGCTATAACCATCAGCGATCGCATCTACTTTATCAGCAATGCCCAATCGCTCAATCACAGTCTGGGCATTTTTGCTTGCTGAACCAATACCGATCTTAATACCAGCTTGCCGCAGTTCATCCAACAAGGCGATCGCACCTGGTAACAAATCGTGGGATGTCATGTTTTGGATCAATTCCACATAGTAGCGATTTTTACGCTCCATCATCTCCTCGATTTGTGCTTCCGAATACGCTCTATTCCCAAGAATCACCATCAGAGAAGCACGACGGGATACACCCCGCAGGGCTTCGTTAGCTTCTCGATTAAATGGTATACCCTCTTCATCAGCTAGCTTCTGCCAAGCGAGATAGTGAAGTTCTGCTGTATCTGTTAGCACACCATCTAAATCGAAAATGAATCCTTGGATGTTGGGCATTGGGGATTGGGCACTTGTACTGAGCGAAGTCGTTCGCGTAGCGTCTCGCAGAGAAGTATTGGGCATTGAGAATTGGTTGTCTGCGTTATCTGCGTTGTTTCCTTGTCTCCTTGTTCCCTTCTCCTCATGCCCAATGCCCAATGCCCCATGCCCAATGCCCAATTCCCAATGCAAATCAAAGTCGTGCCATTTCCCGCGCCAGTGCAGTTTAAACTTCAGACGCGTCCAGCCAGGGGGAAGGTGGGGGTTGGCTACAGGGCCATTTTCAGTTAATTGGATGCCGCCGAATCCAAAAATTACAGCTTGCCAAATTCCACCAGCACTAGCACCGTGAATTCCGTCGTTGGTATTACCTCGGTTATCTTCAAGATCCACCATTAACGCCCGCATAAATTGTTCGTAAGCTTCAGTTGATTTGCCCAAATCGGAAGCTAAAATGGCTTGAACTGCTGGGCCAAGGGACGAACCATAAGTAATATCGGTGCGGGGTGCGTAGTAGTCCCAGTTGGTCTGCAATGCTTTTTCGTTATAGGGAAAATCTGCTGATTCCCGCATTAAATATAGGAGCATTAATACGTCTGGCTGTTTGAGTACTTGAGATTTGTTGGTTTTATCAATACCTAAGATCGGTTGCATAGAGCGATCGCGTGGTTCATAATCTGCTAAGTTGATATCTTCCAATTGGAAAAATCCCTCGCACTGCTCGATTAGTCCTGTTGATGGGTCATAGAAAAACAATATTTTGGCGACGATATCTTGCCAGTGCGATCGCTCCTCTGGAGTCAGCTTTAGTTTCTGTTCTAGTTCGGTGGCTCGTTCGGGGAATTTATCAGCCAGCCAATCATAGACGGCGATCGCTTTCTCTAAATGCCATTGCGCCATCCGGTTTGTAAAGGCGTTGTTGTGGACTAATTCATGGTATTCATCCGCTCCGATTACTCCCTGAATTTCATACCGCGAGCGCTCAGAATTGAATTCGACTCGACTACCCCAAAAGAGCGCGGCATCTAAAATAATCTCTGCGCCGCACTTTTGCATCCAGTCATCATCACCAGTGGCTTGCCAGTAGTTCCAGACTGCGTAGGGGATATCTGCATTGATATGAATTTCGCGATCGCGGCACCAAATCCGCACATCTTCACCATAAAAATCACTGCCGATAGCCCAACGTGGTGTCACTTCATCTCCGGTATCAGCACTTTCCCAAGCAAACATTGCCCCTTTATAACTGTAATGGCCTGCCTTGCGTCTAGCTCCTGGTAAGGTGTGCCAACGGTAACTGAGTAAGTTGCGGGCGATCGCTGGTTGAGTAAACAGAAACAAAGGCTGCATAAAAATTTCCGTATCCCAAAAAATATGACCGCGATAGCCAAACCCCGAAAGGGTTTTAGCGGGAATGCTCACCCGATCGTCATCCCGTGGGGCAGCAATCAGCAGCTGAAATAGATTGTAGCGAACAGCAAAAGTAGCTGTGCTATCTCCCTCAATCAGGATGTCACTTTGCTGCCAAACCTCATCCCATGCCTGTTCATTAGCTTTTAGTAATGTTGCATAATTTGGCAGCTGTGCGAGTTTTTCTCGAGCTGCTGGAACTGGTGCTTCAATCTCCCGCGAGGTAAAAACGGTAACAAGTTTTTCCACGGTTACGGTCTGCTGCGCTTTCGCCAAGAAGGTTGTACTCAAAGTAGGATAACCAGGTGCGGTATTGACTTGCAAAGATGCTTCAGTGCCTAATATTGTCAACTTAGCTGCCATACCGAGTTCAATTCGAGAGTTGCGCGTGCGGCGTTGCAACCAGATTCCTTGGTCAATCTTGCCCTGATCTAATTCTTCCCAGTGATTGAAACCCTGATTTTCTGGATAGCCATTGATGCTAGCTTGAACTTCGATTAACCCCTCAAAATCTATTGGTGTTAAATGGCAGCGTAACGCCAACACGTGCGGATCTGCAAGACTAGCAAAGCGTTCAAAGCTGATGTCTATGGTGTTCCCACTGGGAGAGCGCCAACGCAAAACCCGAGTCAGTAGTCCTTGGCTTAAATCAAGCTGGCGATCGTAGCGCAATATCTCACCTCGATCGAGACGAAAGCGATCGCCATTTACAATTACTATCAAGGGTAGCCAGTCAGGGCAATTTACCAGTTCGGTGTAAACCACAGGCACATCATCGTAAACACCGTGAATAAAAGTAGCTGGCAATGCATGAGGATAACCTTCCTCGAAACTGCCTCTTGTTCCCAGGTATCCATTGCCGATTGTAAAGACGGTTTCTTTGGAGTGCAATTGCTCAGGGTCAAACTGGGTTTCGATTAATATCCAGTCTGTGTAGATAAAATGGCGAGAACGACCTTTTGTTTGCATAAATTAAGATTGGGGAATTGGGATTTTGAGTCTTTGAGCTAGATGAATGAGTCTTTGAACTCCGTTAATGAGTATTTGAGGTGGATGAACGGAGTTCCGAGGTGGATTAACGGAGTTCAGAGGTGGATTAACGGAGTTCAGAGGTGGATTAACGGAGTTCAGAGGTGGATGAACAAGTCTCTAATCCCCCTCATCCCCCAATACGGTTCGGTTAGTATATTTGGCTCTCGGAGATCCCCCCAACCCCCTTAAAAAAGGGGGCTTTTCCTCCTATTTACCCCCTTTTTAAGGGGGTCGCCGTAGGCGGGGGGATCAAAACCCGCACCGTATTGCCTCATCCCCCTCATCCCCCACTCCCCACTCCCTGATGTTTTTCCAAAATCTTTTCGACTCTAGGTTTATAAATGAGATGAAATAAGGTTTCCATGTAGCGATCTCTAGCTTCGTTATTTTCGGGAGCAACAAAGTTCCAAAAACTAAACATTTTCGCAAGCAGTAGTAATTGATTGCTATGTAAATGCCAATTATATTTGTGATGAATTCGCTGACTCATCCATTCTGAAACTTCTTGCCAGTATTCAGTATGAGTATCGCATTGTTCAAGGAAGTCTAAAATTTTCGTTGCTGTTCCTTCTAAATCTGTAGGATTAACATTAAATTGGTTTTCTTTGTTCTCGATAATTTCTAAAGAACCGCCAAATTGAGTAGCAAAAGTTGGCAAGCCAGAAATCATCGCTTCCAAAATACTCCGACCGAAGGATTCAAAACGGGCAAAATGGACATAAATTCCTTGAGAATCTGCAACTACTCGGTAGGCTTCGCCGATGTCGCGGCTAGGAACACGCATCCCCACCCAGCGAATCTTGCCATCAAGATGATATTGGTCGATAATGTCGTGGAGTTTTTGAATTTCTTCTGCTTCTTCTGGGTTGCTAGCTTCGTGTAAATGCAGTTTAGTAGTTAATAGAATCAGGTTACAACGCTCTTGTAACGCTTGACTTTTACCAAAACATTCAGCTAAACCAGTGAAATTTTTGATTGAATTGATGGTATCAAGGGCAAAGATTGGGCGATTATTGGGGCGTTCTAAATAACCAAGAATTTGTGGATCTTCGCGGCTAAAGAGTAAGTCGTGAACTTCTGTGCAAAGTTTAGGATCTCGCTTTTCTTTTTGGCTGTAGGGAAAGAAAAGATTTTCATTTACTCCCGGCGGCACGAAGTTAAATTTAGGACTAAACAAATCAATGCCATCAACTACATGATACAACTGCGGCATCGTAAACCACTTGTATGACTCGTATTGACCGATGGTATCAGGCGTACCGACAATTTCTTGATAGGACGATGTGATGATAAAGTCAGCTGCATTCATGCTAATCAAATCGGCGGTGAATTGTGCCGAAAAATGATATTTATCTTCTAAATCTTGCCAATATAAATTGCTAAATAGATATTTAGGTTTTTCTAAGGAGTGGGCAATATTACACTGGGTAACTTTCATCCGGCGAGATAGCAGAAAGGCTACTAAATTCCCATCGCTGTAATTGCCAACAACTAAATTAGGTTTGCCTTGGAATTGAGCTAGTAATTCTCTTTCTGCATCTACAGCAAATTGCTCTAAATAAGGCCAAATATCGAATTTAGAAATCCAATTATTCGTAATCTCTGGATTGAATTCACCAAAAGGAATGCGCAATATCCAAGCATTTTCAGTATCTTGGACTTTTTCTAAGGGCAAGTTACAAAATGTGCCTTCACAGTTAGGAATTAATCGAGTCAGAATAATTACATGGGGTTTAATACCTAGCTGGTCGAGTCCAGCGAGTTTGATTTGTTCGCGCAGTTCGTTTTCTAGGCTGCGAGCTTGTTCGAGGACGTAGATAACTTGACCGAGTGTTTCATCTCTTCCCAAAACATCCTCCTGTCCAACCCAGCCGTGGACAGAAACGAGGACAACGCGAAAGATGGCGGGGACGCGGGCCACAAAAGCTTCTAAAATGGCAGGTTCTGGAGAGTAAATGAGTCGGTCGAGGAGTTCTAGGGTTTGGGAGACTCGCGCCGCAGTGTTACCCCAACCCGGCTCAAAGCCGAGTTCTTGGAGATCGAAGCGGAATTTTTCATAAGGTTCATCAGGCGATCGCTCGCTCAGGAATTTCAGCGCTAGCTTAATTTGTTTGGCTAACTGAATACCGGAGTCAATGCGATCGCTCAACAACAGGCGAATATCATTGCATTGCAGCCTATGTAATGCTTTAAATAACATTTCTACCCAATATTCAGAGTCAGTCAACAATTGATTGCACAGGTAACGGTTGAGGAAGGCTAAACCTTGACCAATATTTCTCGCATCGTCAATTCTTGGAGAACTCTCATAGAAGGGGTGGAGGTCGATTTCAAGGATATGAGGTTGGTAACGGTTGACTAAACGATCTCTCACATCTAACAGCGCTTGAGGCGTCATCTGCTCGAACTTACTAAAATCGGCTGTCAGTTGCCAAACTTGTTGATTAGCAATCCTCGGTCGAATCACGAACCAAGTTCTTCCCTCTTCGAGAATGATTTCGTGGGTATATTGTATTAGTTTGCCAACAGAAGAAGAGTGGTAAAAATAGGCTGGCTTTTGGGATTGATGACAGTAATCAGCAAAGAAGAGCAAAATCTCATTTCTTAGGAAGTAATTCTTACCTGAAGCACTCAACGCATAAATCAACTGATGTAGAGCAGTTTTCTCATCACCGTTGGAGAGAGCTTGAACTAGTTCATACATGATGACGAATTCCAGAAATTTAGTTAGGTAATAACCTCATTTTTTTTTCCAGTTTTCGGTTTGCTGAGGTATATTCCCCAAACAATCGTAAATTGCTATAAAAATTTTCGCGTCTAGCTCTGGGATGAAAGGCTGTAATAACTTCAAATCTATGGGATGAGGAAGTGGGAGAAAAGGGCAAAAGAGTATCTTTTGCGTTAAGGTCTAAACTCTAGATATCAAACCTAAACTAATAACTTTTTGCAGTGCTTTTTCAAAGTCTATACCTTGTTTTAGGGCTATATACAAAAATACTATTGCAGCTGAACGAATTGAATTATCACAATGTATCAGAATCGGTTTGGGTAATTCAGTGATAGTCTGATACATCTGGAGCGTACTTTGATGATTAATGTCTTCACATTCAGTTGGGAAATTAACATAATACAATCCCAAAAGTTCAGTTTTTTTCCGTTCATTAGCCAGCCAGCCTGTTTCGTCAGCCAAACGTAGATTAACTACACACTTATAACCCTCATCAGCTACTTGTTGCAGCTGAGCTAGTGTAATTTGTCCTGCGATCGCTAACTCACGATTAATTTCTCTAATAATGTTCATCAGCCGGATTAACTCCATTTTGCCGACATTGCCCTAGCTTTAACCCTAGCAAAGAAATTTGAGGAACTTGTGAGGAAATCATCAAAGTCTAGAGAATTGGAGCATTGAGCATGGTGAATCAGATCGCGCAGTGAGAAAGTTTGCTGTTCGAGTTGAGTAATTCCTGCTTCTAAGAAGATGTTTGAAAAGTCGTGATTAATGTATCAAATATTTTTTACCCCACCCTAACCCTCCCCGATATATTGGGAGGGAACCGGATTTTCTTGTTTCCCCCAATACATCGGGGGGATTAAGGGGGGTAATAATTCGATTAAAATCACAACATACCACTTTTCAAATATCCTCTAAGCCTCCGAGATCGAGCAGGTCATGAATCAGTTGTGATAAACGTTTGATTTCGTTCTCAATAGTTTGGAAAAAGCGATCGCGCTATTTCATTACAGCTAGAAAGCCCA
This sequence comes from Nostoc sp. DedQUE07, assembly GCF_034530975.2. Lineage (NCBI taxonomy): Bacteria > Bacillati > Cyanobacteriota > Cyanophyceae > Nostocales > Nostocaceae > Nostoc > Nostoc sp. DedQUE07. Next base: position 170,163 of record NZ_JAVRCC020000007.1, read on the forward strand.
AAATTAAAGCATACGCGACCTTTGACTTCCGCCTTGCGCTCCTAATATAGCAGGAGGCAGGAGGCAGTGTTTCGACTACGCTCAACAACCAGGCAGGAGGTAAAAACCTTGCTATTCCTGATATTTACGCTTGTCATTATGTCCTAATCTACCTGGCAACTGCTATACAAGGCAGAAATAAACCAATCATTCCAAATCAACGAAACCCTTATGCTGTATACATTTTTAATTTTTAATTTTTAATTTTTAATTTTTAATTGTTAATTCCGCCTTGCGGTACTAGTCTCTGAATAAATTATGTAAGGTTTTTAATAATTCTCTGGCCGTATAGGGTTTTAATAAAACTGCTTGTACATTAGCCTCAGCAGATTGAGCAAAGATTTCCATTGAGTTGAGTCCGCTACAGGCAATAATTTGAACCTGCATATTCATTCTTCGCAAGGTGCGAATAGCAATGATTCCATCCATTTCTGGCATTATTAAATCCATCAATACGGCATTGATTTGATGCTCGTATTGGGCGTAAAGCGCGATCGCCTCAATGCCATTACTGGCAGTTAGTATCTTATAGTTATGGTTTTCCAAGATGATTGTGACAATCTCCCGAATTTGGGGTTCATCATCCACAACCAAAATCAATTCTCCCTCTCCTGAAAGCAAATCCAGGTCTTCTATGTTGAACGCTTGGGTTGCTTCCACTGCTGGTAAAAACAGGTCAAATTTGCTGCCTCTACCAACATTGCTAGACACTTTGATAAAACCGTCGTGGTTTCTGATGATTCCCAGCACTGTTGAAAGTCCAAGTCCGGTACCTGCATTGACCTCTTTTGTAGTAAAAAATGGCTCAAAAATTCTATCTATTATGTCTGGCGGTATGCCAATTCCGTTATCGGCAACGGTAATCACAATATAATGCCCAACCTTGGCATCAAGATTCATTCGCGTATAAGCTTCATCAATAAACTTATTTTCTACAGAAATATTGATATTACCGCCATCCGGTAAAGCATCGCGGGCATTTACTACCAAATTGATCAATACTTGATGCAGTTGCGTGATGTCTCCATTTACAGCCCAAATTTCTTTTGGGATAAACGTGGAAAGTTCAATAGATTTGGGAAATGTCTGTTTAGCAATTTGGACAATTTCTGAAATCAGATATTGGATTTGGATAATTGTCCGCTCTCCTTTATATCCTCGTGCAAAGGACAAGATTTGCTTTACTAAAGCTGCTCCGCGTTTGGCGTTGGTTTCTACAAGTGCCAACAGTTGCCCAGAACGCTCCTCATCTTGTAACAATGCTCTCTGTAACAATTGAGCCGCTGCCAAAATTGGTGTCAATATATTGTTCAAGTCGTGGGCAATTCCACCTGCAAGAGTGCCAAGGCTTTCCAATCGCTGGGTGCGAAAAAACTGTTCTTCGAGTTGTTTCTTTTCGGTGATGTCAGTGTCAACAGTCAGGATGGATTTGGGTTTTCCCGCAGAATCGCGCATCAATGTCCAGCGGCTTTCCACAATAATTTTCTGACCAGATTTTGTAACTTTATTTAACTCACCTTGCCACGAACCACTCTCAATTACCCTTTTCAGGGGTACTTCCAATTGCTGCTGAGTTCCTGCTGTGTAACAAATCTCCTGGAGGTTTTTTCCGATCGCCTCTGTAGAAAGCCAACCGTACATCCGCTCTGCACCTTGATTCCAGAATAAGATTTGAGACTGGAAATCTCGAACTAATATGGCATCGGTGGCAATATCAAGTAAAGCGGCTTGTTCAGAGATTTTTTGTTCTGCCAACTTGCGCTCAGTGACATCCCTATTTATGCCGACGATCCGGATCGGCTGACCGATTTCGTTATAGTAAACCTGACCTTTGCAGTTTAACCAGTGTAAGCTGCCGTCGGGCCAGACAATTCGATACTCTATAGATCCCTTTCCTTGCTCAATCATCCGCGCTATACTCGCAGCCACTGATTCGCGGTCTTCTGGATAGATTAAATTAAGATAATCTTCATAGGTTGGACATAAGGTATTGCTCGGTAGACCATAAAGTGGCCCCATATTGGCAGACCAAATACCAGTATTAGCGATCGGGTTCCGCTCCCAGATGCCAATTTGGGCTGCTTCGGTAGCTAAACTCAATCGCGCTTCACTTTCTTGCAGTGACTCTTCGACTAGTTTGCGTTCGGTGATATCTTCGGCGATGCCACCATAGTATTGAACTTTTCCTTGGTCATCATAGATAGCAAAGCCTCGATCCCATATCCAGCGCATCGATCCATCAGGTCGCAAAATTCGATATTCTATTGAAACCGACTCATTAATAAGCTGTTGCTTTGCTGCAATGGTTAAGCGCTCGCGATCGTCTGGATGAGCAAAGTCTATCCAAGACTCAGGCCGCTCCAATAAACTTTGGCAAGAGCGACCCCAAATTTTTTCATAGGCAGGACTAACATACAAAGTTCGGAATGAATCTGTGCTGGCAATCCAGATAACTGCGTGGGTGTTTTCCGCAAATTTGCGAAATTTCTCTTCACTTTGGCGCAGTGCTGCTTCGGCAACTTGGCATTCGTGTAGCGTAGCTTGCTGTTCGGTAATATCTCTGCCTACCTTTTGGATTTCAAGAACCTCTCCTTTGTCGTTACGAATTGCGATCGCATTCCATTGAAACCAACGGATACCGTTGACTGTCAATGCACGTCGCTCACGATTAATCAAGGGATGGAATGAAGATCCTAAAGCTGCCATATCTTCCATCGCTTCAGGCAAGTCATCTGGATGAAGAAATTGGAAAATTGACCGATCGCGAAACTCATCTTGTTTCCAACCGAAAATTTGACAAGCAGCTGCATTGGCAAAGGTAATCTGCCCTTGCAAATCAATGCGGATAATTATGTCAGTTTGGCTTTCCACGAGTTGGCGATAGAGATTTTCACTCTGGTGTAATGCAACTTCTGCGCGTTGGCGATCCCTTCGGGCAGCTTCGCTAACGGCAATTTCTTGCTGCAACAGCACATTGGACATCACAAGTTCTGCTGTCCGTTTTGCCACTCGTTGTTCTAATTCCTCGTAAGCTTGGCGCAGTGATTCCTTTGCCTGGTGGCGTTCGCTAATATCGCTGAATAACCAGCGCCAGCCAACTTGCTTACCCTTTGAATCGTACATGGCGGCGGCTTTAATACTAGCCGGAAAAGCTCTACCTCCCCGTGGTTTTAAGTAAGCTTCCCACTTCTGTTCCTGCTGTTTATTAATTAGTCGAGTGTTAAAAGTTTGGCGGTCTTGGTAAGGAATAAATAAAATTAATGGTTTGTTTACCAAATATTTTTGGCGTACAGCCAGCAAGATTGCTGCTGCTCGGTTAGCCTCTTGGATAATACCTGCTGTATCAGTTACCAAATAAGCATCTGGAGCGAACTCAAACAAATTCTGGTAACGTTGACGCTCCAATTCTACTAGCTCGCGGGCAACGGCCAACTCTTCATTTTGTTCGCGCAGTTCTTCTTCCATAACCTGGAGTTCTTCGAGGGCTTGCTGAAGCTCCTGATTAACTTGCATAATTTCAGCCGATTGTGCCTCAACCCATAGCTTTAAGTTATTTTGAGTCTGGCAGCACACTTGCTGTATCTCTGTGTACTGATTAACCTGGCTAAATTCATCTCTGGGTTTTTGTAAATATTGCTGCAAGCCTTCAACGACCCCTACCATTTTTACCAAGTCAAAGGCTTGTAGCAAGCTAGTCTCGTTAATCACTCCTACCAATTGTCCGCGATCGTCTAAAACGGGCAAATAGCCAGTCTGATACTCACGCAATAAAGATAAAGCGATGAAAATATCCTGAGAATCTGATTGTCTAAGGGTAATTACTGGCTGCGTCATCACTTCAGCCATTGTCACCCCAGATAAATCTATTCTCGAAGCTATAAGTCTAACTACATCTTTTTCAGTAAAAATGCCTAATAATTTTCCTCCATCCATAACCAAGACACAACCGGATATTGGTTGATTCCCAAGAGTTAAGTTCAGCGAATAATTTAAGTTGCTAGATGCATAATTAATACATCCTTGTTGACTCATCAATAAAATAGCTTCGATTACAAAACTATCAGGGTTAATCTTTAATGGTGAATAATTTATAACATGATTTAAACTAGGTAAGTTAATCAGTCGATCGTTAAATTGCATAGTTAATTTATCAATCCTAATAAGCTTTTTGATATTCAGGACAAATTAGCAGAAGTCAACAACAAGCAAAAGAAGTCAGCTGTTGAACATCAGAAATTATTGTGGCGTAATAATTATCAAGCAACTAGCAGGCGGCTAAATGTAATCATAAATTAACTATAAAGCAACTATAAATTAATTGTATTGATAAATACAGGCTTTAACTATTAGAATGCCTGATACATACAATACAAGTTAGTAACTAAATTAGAAAGTAAATAAAATTTTAGAGTCGTCAAACTCATTCTATTGTCAAATTTATAGATAGATGATTTGCTATCTTAAGATATTACCTTAATTGATAGTTTTGATAGTCTTATTACTGTGAAATATTTGAAATTAATTGATGAGTGCAAATATTAAACCCTTGATCTCAAACATTGACAGAGGTTCAGAATTTCGGCTTTCTTAATAAACTCCAGCAATACTTTTAATAAACAATACAAAAAATGAGCCATTGCCGGAGACGGTTTCCCTAAAAGTACTCCAATTAAAAAAATGCCCAATTGTCATTGCAGGAGCAAAGCAGAATGAAGCAATCGCAAAGTACTTGAGATTGCTTCGCTTCACTACGTTACGCTCACAATGACAGGTTTTGGATCGTTTATTTTTTGGAACACTTTAACATAGAGGAGACAGTCATGTGGGAAAGTTTCGCAACTTCAAGAGCCACTGCATTGAGCGAGCAATACCCAACTTGTAATCTTCCCTACTGGAACTTTGCGAACTCAGCATCAACTGCCAATAAATCAGAAGGGAAAAGAATTTGACTGGTTTATTCTTTATTCTATTCATAAGTAGGTGGCACGCTAGCAGTAACGCCGCTCTGAAGCCCCACATTTATAGTTATAAGAATTTATACGAAGATAATTTGAGGAACTTGTGAAAAAACCGCTAAATTAGCCTGAAAGTATTACTTAACAATTGTGTATAACTTTTTCTAAAACATTAAGTATTTTGACTATCCTCACAACTTCCTCATATTTAAAGACTATAGTCAAAATATAGACAGTTTCTTTTTAATATCTACGGGCTTCTCAAATAGCTGCCCTGAATCGCAATAACACTTTTATGAACAGGATTTGAGAAAAATATGAATTACTGTCCTTGCTGCTCAAGTTTACTTTTAGAACATGTACGCGGTGCAGAGACTTACTGGTTTTGTCGTCACTGCTGGCAGGAAATGCCTATTTATAATAGGCATAATCGGAACGAATCCAGTTCGTTCGCTGATGTTGTCATGGGAAAACTACCTAGAAAGCCTCAGAAAGAAAAACGTAGAAGTACTATTGTTTACGCAAGCCAATGGCAATCGATTACCGAATGGATTGGGCTAGAAGAGTTATCTACCTAATCCAATTTACTGAAACCGATTAGTCTAATTGCTTTTCTTGATTTCAGTAATTAATTGCTCAAGAATGTGAGACTATAGCCTATTTTTTAGGTATTAATTGACACATTTATAGAAAGAAAACAGAAAAATTTCTCAAACCCACAGCCAAAGAGGTGAGGTTGCTTCTGAGGTTAAGCTATGTCTGACTGGAGGTAGCAACCCCTAATTAACCATTCCTATGCAGAGTAGGCAAACGAGAGGACAATGGTAATACCATTTTGGATTTTAGACTTCGGCTACGCTCAGTCGAACGATTTTAGATTTTAGATTGTGAAACATCCATTAGATAAGTGTTTCAGTTTTCCATCTGTCGCAATCATTTTTCAAATTGGTATAAGTTTGTAGGACAACTCTCAAAAACTTGTGTGTACACCGTAGCTCGGTGTAAATAATTATTGTTGAGATAAAGAAGGTAGAAAAAGGGTTTAAATCTTGTTTACTTTTCTTCACACAGTTTGTTTTTATTGTGCCAACTTATTTAACAGAGAATTATGACGCTAGCAATGGTTCTCTTATCTTTTCAAAGCAAAGCTATCCATCAAGATTTATTGCTTACTTTAATAATCTCTTGCTTATAGCCCCCGATTAATTTGGGAGTTTTTCATGTTGAAAAATGAATTTGTAATTTTGATTTTATGGGATGCAGCTAATAGGGTTTAGCCTTATGTAGCCTCAATCATCTTCCCAAGATTCATGATTCAGTAAATCGATAATTCTATCTCTGAGTAAAAATTCATTTTTTTCTAACTCAAGTTCAAAATTAATCCAGTCACGATGAGGAATATATTTACAGAGAGTATAAATTGGCTGTTGACGGTTAACAAGTCTCTTTTGAACAAGTTTAAGTGCTTCTTGTTTGATAACTTGGATGTCATATTTTACCGTAGTATTCATAAGTCGTTCCTTTATTTTCAATCAAGGAATTAAGACTCAAAACAATAGTTGCTTTGACTCTCCCTTAAACTTATCAAATAAAATTGGCGAGAATTGTGAAGAATCAAGACATTAATAGTTGCTGGAAATTAAATACAGGAGATTTCAACTTCTCGTGCGATCGCGAACAGTGTGTTGGAGGCAGAGGCTACGCTAACATGAGATACACAAACACCCAACCACTTTCCCATTTATAAGGGTTGTCACTACGTTGGTCGTCCCGACTGACTTGTTCGCTCTTAACCTTCCCGTTATGAAAGCAGGTGGAGTCTCTTGCAAAAGTCTAACACCTCACTCCCAACTTCTCCCCAAAGCATAGGGGAGCGTTTGCTTTACTCAAATGCGGGGTGGGGTTCTTTATTTTTGATTTATGCAAGAAGTCTAATGTAGATGTTCTCTGGGCGACTTGTCAGAAGGTAGGCTAGGGTAAAGAACATTCTCTAGAAAACTTATATTATGCTCCTGAATCTTGATAAAGTTCGTCAATATTTTCCGGCTCTAGCTGGGGAGTGGACTTTTTTTGATAATGCTGGTGGGTCACAAACCCTGAAAAAAGTAGTAGATAGAATTAGCGAATTTCTCTTAAGTTCTGATGTCCAGTTGGGAGCTTCTTATGGAATCTCTCAACTGGCTGGAGAACGATTGGCTTTAGCAACTAGGGAAATGGCTACTTTCATTAATGCCAATTCTTATAAAGAAGTAGTCATGGGGCCATCGACTACAATGATGTTGAAAGTTCTTTCAATTTGTCTGGGTAAAACCTTCACATCTGGTGATGAAGTAATTGTTACTAATTGCGATCATGAGGCTAATATTGGTGCTTGGGTCGCTCTTGAAAAACAAGGAATAAAAGTTAAAGTGTGGAAAGTTCGCCCAGATACTTTAGAACTTCATTTAGCAGATTTAGAACCATTGATGAGTCAGCGCACAAAACTGGTAGCCTTGACTCATGCTTCTAATGTTCTGGGAACCATCAACCCGATCAAAGAAATTGCTGCATTTGTACACGATCGCAACGCTATGATTTGTGTAGATGGTGTAGCTTATGCACCTCACAGATTAGTTGATGTCCAAGATTTAGATGTTGATTTCTATACTTTGAGTTTTTATAAAGTCTATGGGCCGCACCATGCCTTACTTTATGGCAAAGAAGAACATTTATTAAGATTGCCTGGTCTGAACCATTATTTTATTGACCAGACAGATATACCTTATAAATTTCAATTAGGGAATGTCAATTTTGAATTAAGTTATGGAATGTTAGGTTTATGTGATTATTTAAGTGAATTAGCACAACTGCACTATGGGAATGAAACTGCACCTGATTTGAGAAATCAAATGGTGCAAGCATTTGATTTAATTAGCATACATGAAGAACATATTAGCGATCGCCTCCTAAATTACCTCAACAGTAAGCCGAATGTGCGAGTGATTGGTCAAGCAAAGGCTGACCGCCAAACCCGTGTACCAACTATATCTTTTGTCGTTGATGGAATAAATAGCTCAACTATTCCGGCAAAAGTTGACCAACATTATATTGGGATTCGCTACGGAGACTTTTATGCTAAACGGCTGATTGAATACCTGGGTTTAGCGTCTCAAGGTGGAATAGTCCGAGTGAGTATGGTGCATTACAACACCCTTGAAGAAGTTAACAGCTTGATTGAGGCTTTGGAGCAGATATTTTAACTAATTCGTAATTCGTAATTCGTAATTCGTAATTATTGGGTTTAATTCAAGATGCTTGGGTTAAACCTTTTTTTCATCTCCTGCTCTCCCTACTTGTCTTAAAGCCAAGCAATTGAAGTTGAATTCTCCCTCTCCTACAAAGATGCTACGCGCTTGTCTATACGTGGTTTTCTTTCACATAGTGTTTAAATCCCTTTATGCAACTGTTTTTAATTACGAATTACGAATTACGAATTACGAATTACTAAGCTGCAAAACTTGCACTTCTTCTTGTGGCGAAATCAATGTTTTACCCACTGGGAGAACAGCTAAGGCATTGGTTTGAGCTAAATTAATTAAATTGCCGGAACTGTGACTACCACCAGCTTTGTGAAATTCATAAACTCCATCAATTAAATGCAATTTACCCCAAAGGTAAGTTTCACGTTTGCCGTTCGATCGCAATTCATCATGCGATCGCACTTTCAAAAATACTGGTTCCCAACTTTCAGTTATTCCCGAAAGTTTCTTGATTGCTGGTAGCACAAATCGCCAAAATGTCACCAACACAGCAGCAGGGTTTCCTGGTAAACCAAAGTATAGTGTTGAGTGGGTAGAGACACGATTAATCGCGTCTCTACTGGGGAAAGTGGCGACAGTCAGGGGTTTTCCTGGACTAATTTGCACAGCCCAAATGTGGATTTTTGCTTTTAGTGACTCTAGAATTTTGTCAACATAGTCATAATCTCCCACTGAGACGCCACCAGAAGAAAGAACTATATCAGCGATCGCCACAGCGTGAGTAATAACTTTCTCCAAAGCAACTGGATCGTCTTTCACAATGCCTAAAATTAACGGTTCTGCGCCACTTTGTCTCACCAATGCTGCCAGTGCATACTGATTAGAATCCACAATTTGCCCCGATTGCAACGGTTTATCAGCTGTCACCAGCTCATCACCAGTGGAAAAAATTGCCACACGTGGACGGCGGTAAACAGTTAATTGCGGACACTGTGCTGCTGCCAATACGGCAATTTCTGAGGCATTTAACTTAATTCCTGCTGGTAGTAGTTCTGTTCCAGCTTGATAAAAAGATGCTTTGTGTCTAACAAATTCTTGCGATTTTGGTGCATCCAGTATAAATACGCGGTTTTCCTCGCGGCGTGTTTTCTCTTGCATGACTACAGTATCCGCACCTGCTGGGATTACCGCACCTGTAAAAATTCGTGCGGTTTGCCCTGGTTGAATCGTAGACTTGGGCTGATACCCAGCCGGAATTTCTTCAACAATTTCTAAAATAGCTGGTTGTTCGGCGTTAGAGTCCTGTACATCTTCGTAGCGGACTGCGTAGCCATCCATTGCCGAATTATCCCAATGGGGAAAATCTAGCGGACTGGTGACAGGAGTTGCCAAAATGCGACTATCTGCTGTCAATAAATCTACAACTTCTGTATCCCGTTGACGATCCAACGGCTGCACCAAATTTAAAATAATTGCTTGTGCATCGCTGACTGATAACATAGCGATCGCCTCCGACTTTTTTCTTTATCCCTGTAAACTAACACTGACCAATTTTAGATTTTGGATTTTGGATTGATTTCTGCTTGAGAGTAAATCCTAAACTACACACTGCTAGTAAACCGATAATTATGCTTCCTTCGGGAACTTTGGATACCTGAACCGAATTGTTGCTTAAATCTAGGATTTGCTTTGTGCCTGCTGCATCTCTATTATTAAAACCAAATTCTTTTGTTAGAACCTCATCACTAAAACCTTCATCTATAAGCGCGAGATTATTATTAAGCCATGTGTCGCCAGGAAACTCATCATCCTTGCCAACATCAAAAGGGCCAAAGATTTGCTCGGTAATGCTATCAAAGTTGAATCTTAAAAAGCCGTAGTTAGATACCCCACCAAGCACTGGAGTGAAACTATTTATCAGATTACTCAAGGGATCAAAAAAGGAAATTGAGAGAGATTGCAAGTTCTTCGTAGCTCCCAAACCAGCTTCAGAAATGATGCTGGGAGCAGTTGTTGTATCGTAGTTAAATGAACCTTTCGCTGAATAACCTGTGTCTCCTTTCCAGTTAAAGTTAAACTCAGCAGCATGAGCCAGGTTGTTGGTGGTTATGGCGATCGCTAACGCTAAAGTAGTAGTCGTCACCAGACTAATAGCTGTTTTAGTAAACAGATGTGTCATAAATACAACTTCCAAATTAATTAAAATGAAGTTTCTACAACAATACAATATAGATGTACAACCCTACTGTATGTTGCATCCATGACCTATAGCGGCTACTCTATGATATGCCAACTAAGTACAATAAAGTATTAAAGTTAACTTAAGTACTTAATCCTATTTTTGAGTCGTGCAGTTGGTAGTTGTACAAATTTTTGTTAGCTGGTTTTTGTTCTTTGACAGCGCAGCAACTAGCCAAGTCATCATCTTAATATTAAAAACAGGAGCGATCGCTACTTCCCAACCCCTAAATAAAATACTTATTTTGTATGACTATCGAACGACTTCCCCAAAAACACTATCCCAAAGCTGAGATTGGGCGGCGAGGTATGGCATTGGGACTTGATTTCCTTGGTGTCTGGTTAGTCAGTTCCCTGCTGGGAGGCGGCGATATCGGGATTCAATTTCTTGAAATCTTAGTTTTTGTAATACTTTGGCTGGTTTTGCGAGTAGTGGTGGTATACAACAATCAAGGGCAAAGTTTAGGGCGTTGGGCGTTCGATTTAAAGGTATTGGAAGTCGAAGATGGGGAAGTAGTGGGCAGAATTCCCGATTTGCTCTCACTAGTGAAGCGAGAGGCGATTATCGGCTTGGGTGCTTTGTTAGTGTCAATTGCCCTGAGCAATATTAGAGCCAATCCCACTGCTATACTGCTAGTAATTCCCCTAGCAATTGATTGTGGGACTGCTTTCTCTGATACCCAGATGCGGCAGGCTTTACACGATCGCTATTGTGGAACTTTCATTGTTTCGTCGCGTCGTGGCTACTCGCTCGATATAAAAATTAAAAGATTAGTTGAAAATATACGGCGGAATGTGAGAAGATAGTCATTTGTGTTAATTCTCTTCAGGCTTCACTGTTTGTAAGATTATGGCTAAGAGTAAAGGTGCCCGCATTATTATCACACTAGAGTGTACTGAGTGCCGGACAAATTCAGATAAGCGTTCTGCTGGTGTTAACCGTTATACCAGTACCAAGAATCGCCGCAACACCACCAACAGGCTAGAACTGAAAAAGTTCTGCACCCACTGCAACAAACATACCGTTCACAAGGAAATTAAGTAGAGATGAGTTATTTCCGTCGTCGCCTTTCTCCGATCAAGCCAGGAGAACCAATTGATTATAAAGATGTTGATTTATTGCGTAAGTTTGTCACCGAGCGGGGAAAGATACTGCCACGTCGGATTACTGGGCTTACGTCTCAGCAACAGCGAGAGTTGACATTAGCAATTAAACGTTCGCGGATTGTGGCTTTGTTGCCATTTATCAATGCAGAAGGCTAAAAAGAGTGATGAGTCAGAAGTTATGAGTTATGAGTTATGAGTTATGAGTTATGAGTTATCAATTAACTTTTCACTCCTCACTGCTCACTCTTAACTACTCACTCCTAACTATTTAAACTGTTCACCAAATTAGAGTGCGAGAGTTGTGGAGAAGGGGACGCTAGTTGAATTTAGGGTTCAAGGCGATCGCCGTCTGGGCATCGTAGAACGTCCAGACGGTAAAACCCGCTGGTTTGTGGTAGACGAACGCGGTCAATCCCACAGCCTCGCGCCTAGACAAATAACCTATACAGTTACCAAAGAGACTTACAAGGCTTCTGAAATTGCCAGCTTTTTGCAGCAGATCGAGCCTTATTTAGACCCATCTAGTTTAGAAGTGGCTTGGGAATTACTGGTTGAAGATGGGGAAACAGTTACCCCAGACCAAATGGCGAATCTGCTATTTTCAGAATCAGCCGCGCCTGCTTGTTACGCCGCCTATTGCTTGTTATCAGACGACAAACTTTATTTCAAGCAAAAAGGAGACGCTTACGAGCCGAGAACTGCTGCTCAAGTGGCAGAACGCAAGCACCAACTGGAAGTAGAGGCACTAAAAGCTAAAGGACAGCAGGAATTTTTAACTCGTGTAGAGCAGGCGCTCAAAGGTGAAGCAGTAGAATGGCAGCGCCACGATCGCCAGCGTTTAGAAGGACTAGAAAAATATGCAGCGCTAATAGCTGACACCGTGCGGACGGGGGTTAATTATGACTCGTTGGCTCGCGCTTATCCGCCCAGCGCTCCAGTATTAGAAACTATGACCATGCTGGGACGGCCCACGACACCCCAAGGAGCCTTTCAACTATTAGTTGATTTGGGTTGCTGGAGTCCTAATGAAAACTTGTTCCTGCGGCGTTCTTCAATTCCGATTCAATTTCCTCATAAGGTATTAGAAGTGGCGCAACAGCGTTTGGATTTCCCGCCGATAGACTCAGATACAAACCGCCTTGATCTGACTCACCTGAAGGTTTACACCATTGATGATGAAACTACCACAGAGATCGACGATGGTCTAAGTTGGGAAGTACTACCCGATGGACGGGAACGCCTGTGGGTGCATATTGCCGATCCTACTAGATGGTTAGTACCGGAAGATGAATTAGATTTGGAAGCCAGAAAGCGCGGTAGTACAGTCTATTTACCGACGGGAATGATTCCCATGTTCCCAGAGGTATTGGCAACTGGGCCAATGAGTCTGATCCAGGGAAAGGTTTGTTGCGCCCTGAGTTTCGGGATTATTTTAGGTACAACTGGGGGAGTAGAAGATTACAGCATTCATACCAGCTTAATTAAGCCGACTTATCGCCTCACCTACGAAGATGTAGATGAAATGCTGCAATTACGGGTACAAGCAGAACCAGAAATTGCTGCGATCGCAACTTGGGCACAAAAACGCAAAGCTTGGCGTTACGCTCAAGGAGCAATTAGCATCACTATGCCCGAAGCGACGATCAAAGTCAAAGGCGAGGAAATCCACATTGATATTTTGGACGATTCCCCATCACGGCAACTGGTAGCAGAAATGATGATTGTTGCCGGTGAAGTTGCCGCTCGTTATGGTAAAACTCATAACATACCTTTGCCCTTTCGCGGTCAACCGCAACCAGAATTACCTCCAGATGAGGAATTGCTGCTACTTCCAGCCGGATTCGTTCGCGCTTGCGCCATGCGCCGTTGTATGCCCAAGAGTGAAATGAGCATTACACCTTTGCGTCATGCCGGTTTGGGCTTGGATACTTACACTCAAGCAACCTCTCCCATCCGCCGCTACAGTGACTTACTCACCCACTTTCAAATTAAAGCCCATTTGCGGGGTGAAGTTCTGCCATTTTCCGCAGATCAACTTAAAGAAGTGATGATGACTGTCAGCAGCATCACCCAAGAGGTGACGATGGTGGAACGACAAACTAATAGATATTATGCTTTAGAGTATTTACGCCGTCATCCAGAGGAAACTTGGGATGTGACAGTGTTGATGTGGTTGCGAGAAGACAGCAACTTAGCCCTAATTTTATTAGAAGATTTGGGCTTGCAGTTGCCAATGGCTTTCAAACGTTCTGTGAAGTTGGGCGAACAGATAGTGGTGAAAGTTAGCCACGCCGATCCACAAAAAGATATAATCCAGTTTCAAGAAATAATTTATCAAGAAGCTCAGACAGCGGCGAATTAACTAATTTGTCATTTGTCATTTGTCATTTGTCATTAGTAATAATCGCCTAGTATTATCATCGGCTGATTTTCCTAATATCGGGCAAAGTTTCGATAATTTTGCCCGCGGGTTACGGAGTTTTCCAGTAGAAGATTATTTAATATTTTATCGCCCTATTGATGGCGGTGTGGAAGTTGTACGTATTGTCAGTGGTTATCGCGATTTAGAGACAGTTTTCTTAAGTGAGGATATTCCTTAATATTGCATTTGATGTAAGCGATCGCTATCTCTAGCCAATATGTCAGAAAATAATCACAAAGTAATTATTTTTGATACCACCATGCGTGATGGAGAATTGACGCCTGGTGTAAAGATGAATTTGCAACAAAAAATTATTATCTCCCAATTACTCGAAGAAATGGGAGTAGATATTATTGAAGTTGGTTATCCAGGAAGTTCTCAAAAAGATTTTGATGAAGTCTTTAATATTTCTAAAATAATTAAAAATTCTATTATTTGTGGGCTAGCTAGTTCAAATTCAAATGAAATAATCACTCTTGCTGAAGCAATTAAACCAGCAATCAGAGGCAGAATTCACACTTATACTCCAGTAAATATTAAAAACCAGTCTAAATTAACCAAAGAAGAAGTATTAGCAACAATCAAAGAGAGTGTTTCTCTCGCACGCAATTACTGTGATGATGTAGAATGGAGCGCTTTTGATGCCCCCAGAAGTGAGCCAGATTTTTTGTGTAAATCTATTGAAACTGCAATCAATAGTGGTGCTACTACTGTTAGTATTCCTGATAGCTTAGGTTTGGCATCGCCAGAAGAGTTTTTGCAACTTCTGCAAATGATTTTTAATCGAGTGCCCAATATTAACGAAGTTGTAGTTTCAGTACACTGTCATGATGATTTGGGCATGTCGATAGATAATTCACTCATTGCTTTAAGTTGCGGCGCGAGGCAAATTGAATGTGCAATTAATGGTTTGGGTGCGAGGAAAGGTAATGCAGATTTAGCGAAAGTTGTAACAGAGGTTTTAAAACAAGACAAGTATCAACTTGAAATTAACACTTCGTTAATCAGTAAAGCAGCAGAGCTAATTTTTGAAATAACTGGGATTGCAAAAGCAAAATAGTTTTTATAGGGTGTGTTACGCCAAAGGCTAATGCACCACTTGACTGAATTAAGAATTATTGATGTTTATCTTTGCTATGATCGCGGCTTTTCTGGCATAGGATGAGATGATGGTTGGACAACTTCATTACCTGGGTCTACTGCCTCTGCTCCTCTTGAAGCTTGTCTTATAGCATGAGATGATGGTTGGACAACTTCATTACCTACCAAGATATTGGTATTAGTACTGTTATTCAAACTATTCACTAGTTTTCTACGAAGTGACTCTAAAAACATAGTATCATTACCAAGATCGGAAGCTTCGTCCTCATCGATATCTTCGATTTGATTGAGTCGTTCTTGATATTTCTCAATCAGGCCATCGATGGCTTCAATGATAAACTTTATGTCCTTAAACGACAGATTCATTGTAATTTACCTACATAAAATAGCTTTATGTCACAAAAAATTCAACTAAATTCAAAATAAAAAATTTATAATTTTGTTAGCATTAACTTATTTTATAAAATAATTCATCTACCAATTTCAAGGCTGCTTTGTATTCATCTATCAACATCGCTCTAGAAGGTTTCCATAACCAGTGGTTATCGTGGTCATTTACCAATTCTATTTGCTCTGGAATTTCAGTATTGGATTCTAATTTCCACCAGTTTTTGCCATATCCTTGAGTGGTAAATGTTGATACTCCTCCGGGCGATGTCCCGTCTGGTAAAGTAGTCATGACCCAGACTTGACCATCTTTATTATAGGTGGCAATATCTTTATTAGGTCTAACATTCTCCATTCTAGGAGAATTAGCATTACCTTGCCGATAGAGTGCGATTGGTGTTTTTGCCATTCAGTAAGTGTCAATTTATGACTATCATACTTTGAATAGCATACTGGTTTTAATAACGGCTAATAAGTAATTTTTTCACTTTTACCTATTAACCGTTACTACATTTAACTAACTACTGCTTCAGCTTTTTCCTCAGCTTTTTCCTTCACTAGCACATAAGGTTTTTCTACACCTTGTGCTAAATATTCAGCTAGCTGACTTTCAATTTGATCGCGGACAATTTGGCGATACTCTAGAAAATGCTCGTTGTGGGCACAAACGGCGATGTAATGTTCAATAACTCCAGGGTTACGTTTGAGAATGCTAAATAAATGATGCCAGAATTTCCAACGGGTTTCCCGTTTGATTCCTTGTCGCCAAATCACAATCAGCAACGCTTTTATAACTACCCACTCTGGCATTTTCGCTGGCGCTTTCCAACTCGGCAAGCCCATCATCAAGAAGCAGCGATAGGTACGATCCAAATATTGTACTGGGTCGTATAAAGTACAGAATGCCTCAATATATTCTCTGGCTAGTTCTTCCAGGGGACGGGTAGGCAGGAAGTTCATTAATGTTGTTTGGTTGATGTTGCCATCTTGATTTTCCCGTAATCTTCCTTCTTTTTTCAGGCGATGCCAAAGTGCAGTGTTAGGTAACGCTTGCAACATGGCAAAGGTAGTTGAGGGAATTGCTGCTTGTTCCGCAAAACGGACGATGCGATCGCCTGCGCCTGCTTTTTCGCCATCAAACCCGATAATAAACCCAGCCATTGGGCGCAATCCCGCTTTAGTAATAGTTTGCACTGCCTCAGTTAGAGAACTACGAGTATTTTGAAACTTCTTAGTCATTTGCAAACTATCCTCATCCGGTGTTTCGATTCCCAAAAACACCGCCGAGAAACCGCACTCAACCATCAACTCCAACATTTCTGGATCTTGTGCTAAGTCAACTGAAGCTTCCGTATCAAATCGGAAGGGATATTTGTGTTCTGCCATCCAGACTTTTAACTCTTTCAGCAACAACTTTACATTTCGCTTGTTGCCAATAAAGTTGTCATCCACCATGAACACACCCCGCCGCCAACCCAATTCATAGAGGTAATCTAACTCTGCTAAAAGTTGGGCTGGGGTTTTGGTGCGTGGTTTGCGCCCGTAGAGAACAATAATGTCGCAAAATTCGCACTGGAAGGGACACCCGCGCGAAAATTGCACCGACATCATGTCGTAAGCATTCAATTCTAATAAGTCAAAGCGGGGTATTGGTGTGCTGGTGACATCAGGCTTTTCTGTGGCGCGGAAAGTGCCAGATGTGTCTCCCCTTTTTATTGCCTCAATAAACATGGGCAGCGTGATTTCCCCTTCATCCAGAATCAGAAAATCTGCGCCAACATTTTCAACTTCGTGAGGTACAGAGGTGGGGTAGGGGCCGCCAACTGCGACTAACTTGCCACGTTTTTTTGCTTCCTGGATTTGTTCAAGTAAATCTTGCTTCTGGACAATCATCGCAGAGAGGATTACTATATCTGCCCATGCCCATTCTGCTTCTGTTGCTGCACGGATGTTGCGATCGACCAGCTTGAATTCCCATTCTTGGGGCAAAATCGCGGCTACTGTTACTAAACCCAGAGGTGGTAATAAAACCTTGCGATCGACTAACTCTAGGATTTTTTCATAAGACCAAAAGGTTTTGGGAAATATTGGATACACTAACAAGATTCGCATGTAGTATCAATCCTCACACTTTGATTGTTATCCCACTCTAACGAAAATAAAGAGTTATTGACTTTTTATTAAAGTTGTTTTATTTTACCATTCATATTTTTAACTCAAATGGACGACTAGTACAGCACAGCGTAAATCCAACCACCATCTCAATTAACCAGACAAGTTGCTCTGAGCAACTGGTTAAAGGTAGGTAAACTTTCGCCACAGTTTACTAGGATTTCCTTAAAAAGACTCCCACATATATAAGAATTATTGTCATTTAGCTGTATCGTGAAAAGAGAAGCAAATTAGAAAACAAGTGTAGGCTTCCGAATAAATCAATCAGATGATCGCACAATGGCTCTCAAAAGCTTTTGCACAAAGTTTCAGGATTCTCCTTGCCGTTACATTTGTCAGTACTACATTTCCTGTGGTTGCATCCGAAGATAAATCTAGTTCTAGTAATCAACGTAATCTCCTTCAAACTGAGATTACACAGCAGGATCTCAAAATCATCGATCGATTAGTAGCTATTGCTGAACGCAACTCAGCCCAAGTGCTGGAAACAAAAGCTGCAATGGGATTGAATGCTTTTAGAGATGTCTTAGCTATCGAATTATCTCCGGCTCTAAGTACGATCTCAACATCACCGGATTCCCCATCTGAGCGCTCAAACAGTTTTTCCTTAACCGTTACAGTTGACCCGATTAAATTCATTAGTACTTTTGGGCAGCTTCCTGTTTTGCAAGCTCGTTGGAAGGAAGCTAGACAGCAAAAAAGATTAGCTATCGTGCAATATTATGTTGCCTATCTCCAAGCCCGTCAAGCAGCTTTAATTGCCACTTATCAAATACAAAAAATTACTGGAAGTTCTGACATTGCCAATCTTTATTCCCAAACAAGTTTTCCTAAGAATGTCAATCATCTTGCTAATCCTGATTACGTTGCAGCTGCAACGTCTTTGTTAGAAGCAAACACACGCGAACGATTGACATTGGAAGAATTGGCAGCTTGTGTCGGCTTATCTTCGCAAGAAATGACCGCTATCATTAGCAAATAATAGATATTTCATACACGTTTAACACCGCTAATTTTCAAAACATCACTCATGGTTGCACAATAATTTGGCAAGCCGAAACTATCGGGATTGATGAATTTTTCATAAGTAAAATGTCGATAGTTCATACAAAACCGATCCCAAGCGGCCATGCGAATGCGGAACAGAACAATAATCAAATTAGCCAATGCTATAGATATGGGAATGCGAAAGTAAATCTTTTTGCCCAGATAAGCACAAACTTCTTCCACTGCTTGATTAGCAGTTAATGGTGCTTGACCTAAAACAAGCCTACGTGGTTGATTATCTTTAGCAGGACGATCGATCAGATATCGCACAACAGTGGCAATGTCTCGTCCGTGGATAAAGTGAAAACTGCCATCTGCTTCTAAAAAGCGAATCAAATTGATATATTTTGTCACTTCTGCAATACCAGATGTGACAGCAGAATCAGGTTTATTCGCATCACCGCCAAATACTACAGTGGGAAAAACTGTGGTAATTTTGGGTGCGATCGCTAATTTTTCTTTTTTCTCTAAGCACTCATATTTAGAACGGATATAATCTGTCCCAATTTCCCCGGCTTCTTTTAATGGTTGATTGTAGCGATCCAAAACGCTAGCTGTCGAAAAATAAATTACCTGTTGACAACGTTCTGGATCTAGCAGTTCGAGTAACTCTATAGTCTTGACGACATTAATATCAAATGTTTGCTCGCCACCCCAAGCTGTGGCTGTGAGTACGGCTGTATCAATTGTGGATAGCAAATCGGCAAACTGGCGAATATTTTGCATATCACCTTGTAAAACGTTGATACCTGAACGTGCCTTGGTATCAACTTGCAGTTTGCTTGGGTTCCTAACTAATAGATACAGTTCGTGATTTGTTTCTTTAATTAAGGCTTCTGTTAAATAATGACCTACACAACCACTTGCACCAGTCACTAAAATCCGTTTCTGGCTCATAATAAGATTTTAATAAGTTAGGAGTTAGGAGTTAAGAGTTAAGAATTAAGTTAAAAGTTCCCTATCAGGAGTTATTTATAAAGTTAGGAGTAAGAAGTGAGGAGTTAAGAATAAAAGATAACTTTGTACCTCGCAACTCATAACTTGCAACTCATAACTCATAACTCATAACTCATAACTCATAACTCATAACTCATAACTCCTAACCCTTAACTCCTGCAAGATTCAATTCCTTTGCAGTTTCAAAAAAGAAAGCGACATTTTCTTCTGGAGTTTCTGGTAAAACACCGTGACCAAGATTGAGAATATGACCCCAATTACCGGCTTTGCGAACCGTATCGAGGATGCGATCGCGAATAAACTGTTTAGAGCCGAATAACACGCCTGGGTCAAGATTTCCTTGAACTTTCATTTGCTTACCCAATCTGGCTCTTGCATCTGCCATATCCACTGCCCAGTCTACACTGACAATATCAGCGCCAGATTGTCCCATTCTTTCCAACACACCCGCACTACCGCTAACTAGCAAAATCAAAGGTGTATCGGGATGGGTTTGCTTGACTTGCTGGAAAACTCGCTGCTGATAGGGCAGAGCAAAAGTATCATAATCTTGAGGACTCAATTGACCCGCCCAAGAATCGAACATTTGCACAACTTGAGCGCCAGAGTCAATTTGGTAGCGGGCATAGATGGCGATCGCATCTGCTAATTTAGCTAATAATTGATGCAGTATCACCGGGTCTGAAAATGCCATGTTTTTGATGATGGAGTAGGTTTTAGAACCTTTTCCTTCAACTGCATAAGCTGCTAATGTCCACGGCGCACCCACAAAGCCTAACACCGTTGATTTGTCGCCTACTTCCGAACGTAGCGCTTGCAATATTGTCTTGATAAATGGTAGAGCTGCTTCTGGTTCTAAAGGATGCAGACGTTCAATTTGTTCTTGAGTGCGGAGGGGCGAGTGAATGATTGGCCCTTTACCTTCGGCAATATCCATGTCAATGCCCAAACCAGGTAATGGGGTGACAATATCAGAAAATAAAATTACTCCGTCTGGTTGGAAAGCTCTCCAGGGTTGCAAGGAAACTTCAATTGCTACATCTGGAATTTCGGAGCGATCGCGAAACGAAGGATACTTTTCTCTTAAGTCTCGATATGCTTTCATATATCGTCCCGCTTGTCGCATCATCCATACAGGGGGACGATCTACTACTTCACCACGAGCAGCCCGTAAGAGATGAGGAGTCGTTGAATAAACACCCATTTATTACTTCATCCTATTTATGCCACTGTTTAGCTTATCATTCTGGGATTACGCTTTTCCAGCAGGTTTTCAGGAAAAGGTGAATAGCAGGGCATAATAGTAATATTTTATAATATTTTGATTATTGGATATAAGCGCTCGGTTGGCTTGACTACAGTATTAATGCCAGCAAGCGCTACAATTTATTGTTTTTTTTTGGCTTATCCCATGAAATTATTGCTTTGAGTCCTAAGTAGAAATACATTTTTCACTTCTGGATCGAGGGAACGGATGAGGAAAACTGCATAACAAATAAAAATGTGTCTCTATGCCATATATAGATAGAGACACATCCTTAAGGTTTTTCAACAGGAATCTGGATAAATTTATCCTTTCAGTGCCACTTTCTTTTGTGAGCGTTTGAAGACCGACATCATACCACAAGCACCTATTGCTAACACACCTAATATTGCATTAGGTTCAGGAACGCTGGCTAGTCTATAGGCGTGGTTATCTGTTTCAAAGGCAACGCCATTTGAGCGCATCACAACTCGGTCAAATGTTTCTCCTGTATCAGCTACAAGATTGATAAACATATTAGCTTGAGAGCTAGTCCAACTACCATTAGCTATAGCAGTTGGCACATCTGCACCACTAAAAGTCTTTAATAACTGATCGCCTTTGTAAATGTCAACAAAGTTATAATCATCTAATGAACCTGCATAAAAACCGAAGTAATTAACAGCTTCTTTGAACTTAATATTGACCAAACCACTGTCGCCTGCAACATTACTACCTACTGGAGCAATTGTTAGAAATTTGGTGTTATCCCCATAAGGTGAGGCGTATTGACTAGATACGCTACCTTGAACAATGTTACTAGTAATATTAGAGTAAGTAACAAATCCATTAGGATCGTTTGCTGTGCCGTCGTCAAAGGTGACAGTTTTGGCATCAGCGTAGCTAGAAAACGGGCCACTATTGACTTGCAGAGTTACCGCACTAGCTGGATTCGCACTCATGACTACAGCAGTCATTCCGAGTAAAGCCAAGGAAATTTTTTTCAACATTCTAGTAATAAACCTTGAAAAAGACGAAGATAATTAAAATTGAACTTTTCTTGAAACCTAGCTATGAAAAACTGGTTTCATTACTCCAACAAATTAGAAAAAATCACAAAGATTATTAGGCCTTTATATATGACTTCTGTTGGGTAAAACAAGCTCGGATATATAAGTTGAGCTTGATACTTTGTAATCCTATTTTGATTTTTATAACTCGCAAAAGATACGGTGTATATACTAAAATATTTTTAAAGATTAAGTGAAGGTTATTGTGCAATTGTAGTAGGCAGTACAAACACATCTAAATTACTCTCGATCGCAAACAAGGTTAAGAACTAACAAAAAATCACTATTTATCATTTGGTTTAGTTTCTCAGGCTCAAAGCGATGTCTACGATGGGCTACCCCAATACGGTTCGGTTAACAAATTTATCTGTTGAGGTAAGCTTTTGAGGCAGGGGGAGAAGAGAGGCAGGGGAGGAAGAATTAACTTTTTTCCTCCTCTGCAACGCCAGCCTCCCCGGTCTCAAGAGCTTATCCGAACCGTATTGTGAGCTACCCCTAAATCTTTAGCAGTAAGAATAGGTTAATGAGATTCTATTGAGAATAGACCGTTATTATTGACATAAGATTCTCGCCTTGGGGAAGTGGGGAGTGGCGAGTGGGGAATGGAAAATAAAGACTGTGATTGAGAAATAGAGTAAAACAAGAATCAATATTTAATTGAGGATTGGCCAAACAGGGCATTAGTTAATTCTCCCCCTGCTTCCCTATCTTTGCGATCTCCCTTTTCCCTCACTCCCCTAACTTCTTATGCAAACTGACTCTAACAGTTCCGATCGTGTTGCATCTGCTAATAATGAGCCTAATCCAGGAAAGTATTTGATTCCGCGATCGCAGCGACAGAGGTTCTTTATTCAGTTTACCGTAATGACCCTCATTGGATGGGTTGTCGGTGGCGTTGCCAGTATCGCTTTAGAGAAAATTATTCTCCAAAGTCTCTCATCTAACGTTGCTAATCAACCACAAACATGGAGCATTTTGGTTAGAAGTCTTAGTAACGTTGTATTTGCCGTGATTTTCGCTGCTGACCAAGCTCTTGTGCTTTACCGATATTTACCGGGTTGGCAGTGGCTATTTGCTACTAGTGTCGGTTGGCTAATTGCCAACGGCGTTTCTACAGCCTGGATTAACTACATTTCAACCATTGCCTCATCATCTTCTGAAGATACTTTGATTTTTGGATTTTTGTCTGCGATCGCATATATAATTTCTGGAATTTGGCTAGGGATTTGCCAATGGCTGGTGTTGAGGCGATATACAGCAGGCATTTGGTGGTGGAATTTTTTACCCTCAATCTCTTTTTTCTGGATTACTATTTTGGTTTGGTTGCTTTTTATTGTGCAAAATTTGATTCCAGAAACCTACCGTACTCCCATACTATATTGGAGTGGACAAGGACTGACAGCAGCGATTTTAGGAGCCATACCAGCAATTGGTTTGTGTACATTAAAAAGAAATTTACATCCCAAAACTGGAGTTTCTTCCTGACTTTTATCGATATATTCTATAACCTTAATATTTATGACTCGCCCGCGCATTCTCCAACCCGGTCAAAGTTATACATTTAGTAAGTATTTTGAATTACCATATACTCCAGCAGATATCTTGGCGGAACTGGGATGTAGTTACGAACGCGCATCGCTACAACTACCACAATATTCAGTTCTTTATTGACTATTTAGAATTTTTACAGCGTTACTTACGACGCAATATCATGCGCGTAAATCCTATCAGGGAAGCTGCAAAACGTGAAGTTTTAATTGCTCCTATTTTGTTGGAAATTTGCAACCAAACGCAAACTCAACTAAACATTGAGTACCCCATTAATATTAGCGAACAACTCATTTAATTGTTATCCCAAATAGTTTCTAAACGCTCTTGTGCTATTTTCAGAGCTTTGTCGGGAGATTCACCCAGCAATGTAGCTTCGATAGCTCGACCAAGACTGTCAGAAAGACGGCTATATCTGGCAATAATCGGTCGAGCGCCAGCCAGAGAAATTTGTTCCATAAACACTTTTAACCAAGATTTTTGGTTGAGGAATTGCTGATAAGCTTCACTTTGTGCAGCTTTAAGATTAACTGGTAAAAAACCGGTACCGATACTCCATTCTTTTTGGAATTCTTCACTCAAAACATATTCTAAAAACTTGAGTGCAGCTTGCTCTCTGGCTGGTGTAGTCTTCATCACATAAAGATTTCCGCCACCTGTCACCGTAGCTCGACCAACATTTGTAGGTATGGGAAATGCGTCGTAATCAACATTAGATTTCGTAATATAAGTCCAAGGGCCAGTAATTTGCATAGCAACGCGACCCGCTATAAAGGCATCCTCTTCATAACCCCGTTCTGGAGAAGAAAGCATTGCTGAACCATCTTTCATTAAATCTTGCCAGAATTTTAAAGCACTAATAGCTCCTTGATTCGTCAAGTTCGGACGGTTATTTGTTACTACCTCACCCCCAGCACTTAATAAAAAGGGGAACCAACTAAAAACAGTCCATTCTCCCTTTCCTAAAGGTAGTAATATTCCGTACTGTTCGGGTCGATGGTCGCCATTGCGGTCAATAGTCAACTTTTTAGCAACTAACCTTAATTCTTTCCAAGTCTTAGGTGTTTCTGTGATTCCCGCAGCTTGGAAAAGCTTCGGTCGATAAAAAATGCCGATATTGCTGGTGTACAGGGGAACTGACCAAATGTGACCATCTAATCTAGATTCTTCAAGTAGATTGGGGATAATTTCTGACTTCAAAGGCAATTTTTCTAGCCAATCTTCTAAAGGTCGAATTGCGCCTAATTCTACAAACTGACCTGTACTTTGCGGGCTGAATAACAGAATATCTGGAGGCGCATTACCCACAACTGCCGTTAACACTTTCGGCAGTCCTTCGGCGTAAATAGATTCTACTTGGATATCAGCATGAGTGTGATTAAATTTATCTACCAGTTTCTGAAAAACATCTCGATTGGCAGGAGGATTAATTGATTGCCATAGTGTCAAATGAATGACTTTATCGTTATTTTGTATTTGACCCTGACAACTAGATAAAAATATGAGACATCCACTCAGCAGAATTATCATCAATAAAAACTGCCAAGCAGAACTGAGGAAATAGCGAAAAAATTTTCTGATTTGAGATGGGTGAATATTAATGTTCATACCAAAGAGTTAGCTAGGCGAAGTAACATTTTCTGAAAAAGCTTTACTGACACTAGTTTCGGCTCTGGTATAAAGATAGGTTTGTGGTTCTGTTATTTGTTGAGTCCTGAAGATTTTTTCTGCCCGTTCCCACAGGTCTGTATCCTCTCCATAAGCCATGTGCTTAAATCCCTGCAATTCAAAAAATACGTGTCTCTTCCCCAAAAAAGTTGGCCCCAAAACGCATTCTCGAAGATTAATTTTTTTATCAGGTTGATAATAATCAGCTACCCAAATTTCTTCTTCAGTGGCAAACCCGCCTTGAATCAAATCAACTTCTGGATGGAGTTTCATATATTCAATGCGTGACTCCAGATGATTTGGTTGGTAAGTATCATCGCTGTCGAGGAATGTGATATATTTGCCAAATGATGCCTGAATTCCGGCATTTTTAGCGTAACATTGTTTTTTATTTTGATGTTTCAAGTACCTAATATTATTGAATTTTTGCACATAATTATTGACAACTTCAAAAGTATTGTCTTGGCTACCATCATCAACAATGATGAGTTCCCAATCTTTGAAAGTTTGATTTATAACACTATTAATTCCATTATTTAAGTATTTATCTCTATTGTAAGTACATATGACAATTGATATTTCTGGAATTAAGTCAAAAATTACACTAAACATAATTAAATTTAAGTATTTTGCGTAAAAAATTATACTTTAGATTTTTGGTTTTCAAGCATGAAAAACTACCCATAAATAGTAAATACAAGCTGATAATAATTTTCAAAAGTCATAGCTGCAAAGGTAAAGCTCTATTTGAGTAGAATAACATCGTTTGCATAGTATCATAATGAAGTTTAATCTAGTTTAGACAAAAGTGCTTATGGTAACATTAGTTACCTTGTCTTTTTTAGGCAGCTATATGCAAAATTCATTGAGCTTTAAGCAACATCTACAAGAATTTTTCCATTTCAGAGTCAGAAGTGCTGGTGGCGTGGTTAGCCCAGAAATATACCAGAAATATAATTTATGGAGCTTGTAGATTATAATGACTCATTTCGGTACTATCTGCCCTACCGCAACTGGACACCTCAACACAATGACAGCTTTAGGGCGTGAACTATTAAAGCGTGGTCATCGCGTCACAGTTTTGGGGATGCCTGATGCTGAATCTAATGCCAAGGCTGCTGGCTTAGAATTTCGCTCTATATCTGCTTTTGAATATCCTACGGGATCAATGGCAAAATTACATGAGCGGTTAGGAGAACTCAATGGGTTAGCAGCATTGCATTACACTATCAATTTATCTCTAAAAACAACAGCTTTATTTCTGCAAGATGCGCCACTAGTTATTAAAGAAGCTGGTATTGAAGCGCTAATATTCGATGAATGTATATTTGGAGGAAGCACTTTAGCAGACTTTCTTCACATCCCATTTGTTACAGTTTGCTCTGCATTAGTAAACGGTTTTGAAGATTCTATTCCTCCATTCTTCACAACCTGGAAATATAACCCACACTCTTGGGCGCAGCTACGTAACCGTGCTGGTTATGCTGTTTTAATGGCGTTCTCGAAATCCATTCGAGATATAATCTCCCAATATCGCCGTCAGTGGAATTTGCCTCCTTGCTCTCATATCAATGACTATTATTCTCTTTCCAAGTTAGCGATTATTAGTCAACAACCCGCAGAGTTTGAATACCCAAGACGCGAATTGTCTAATTTACTTCACTTTACAGGCCCTCACTCAGACTCGTCAGGCAGGAAACCAGTGGATTTTCCTTTTGATAAGTTGAATGGTCAACCCCTAATTTATGCTTCATTGGGGACGTTACAAAATCGACTACGGCATATTTTCTATCACATTGCTGAGGCTTATATTGGTTTAGATGCCCAACTGGTTATTTCTCTTGGTGGTGGACTTGAACCCGATGCACTACCCAACTTGCCAGGAGAACCCTTGGTTGTCAAATATGCGCCACAACTAGAATTGCTGCAAAAAGCTAGCCTGACTATTAGCCATGCTGGAGTGAATACTGTGTTGGAATCACTATCTAATGGTGTACCTTCAGTTGCTATTCCCATAGCCAATGACCATCCCGGAGTAGCAACACGTATTGCTTGGACTGGTGTGGGTGAATTTATTCCATTATCACGCTTGAGTACTACTAAGTTACGTAAGGTGATTCAAAAAGTACTGACGCAAGAATCTTACAAACAAAATGCCCTGAGGTTAAAAACTGCAATTGGCCAAGCAGGAGGAGTTCCCCGTGCCGTTGATATTATTGAGCAGGCAATATCGACAAATAAGCCGGTGATTAATTAGGTTCAGTATGAGTAAAAAATGCAATTAATCTCCTCACTTAACCGCAAAACACAAGATAAATACTTAGCCACACACCCAAGAAGCGAGGAATGTCAATGAACAAACTTTACGATACGCCAAAGTGCAAAGACCTGATCTATGACATTGGGATGCACAAGGGAGAAGACACCATATTCTACCTGCAAAAAGGATTCCGCGTGACAGCATTTGAGGCAGACCCTGACCTAGCACGGCTTTGTCGAAACCGACTTAAGGAATACATCGATCGCGGACAAGTAACAGTCGTAGAAGGTGCTATAACGAACCTAAATTCGATAGAGACAGGGCAAAAAGTCCAATTCTATAAAAATCTCGATGACTCTGTTTGGGGAACTATTTGTGTTGATTGGGCTGAACGCAATGCCCGACTTCGTACTTCAAGCAAGCTGCTCGAAGTCAACGTAATTGATTTTGCAAGCATACTGCAACAGCATGGCATCCCATACTATATGAAAATTGACATTGAAGGTGTTGATATGGTTTGTGTGAATGTGCTGAAGCTATTTCGAGAGAGGCCAGACTATATCTCTATCGAATCAGACAAAACTCGCTTCACGAATATTAAGCGTGAAATCGATGCACTTGTTGAACTGGGCTACGACTCCTTTCAGGCCGTAGAACAGTCAGCTATACCTTACTCTCAATCTCCGCCTTATCCAGCAAAAGAAGGCAGCTACGTAGATCAGCCTTTTGAGTTCGGATCGTCAGGATTATTTGGCTCAGAACTTGGCGGTAGATGGAAGTCGAAACGTGAAATTCTCCGCCAATACCGTGTTATTTTCCTCGGATACTATCTGATAGGTGATGACGGAATAATGAATCAATGGAAGTTTCAAGGATCTTCTACGATACGAGCGTTAACTCATAGCTTCTTGAAGCTGTTGACAAAGGCGACCGTTCCCGGCTGGTATGATACTCATGCACGTCATTCCAGTGTCGATGCTGGAAAGGTCTAGCTTCCGCTATTGATCTCTCTTTTGTTGCTATGGGGAAAGTATAATCAGGAAGAAAAACGGAAAGAGTAAGTAGCAGAGATGTCTCTGTGTTTATTGGTTAATAGCTAATATTCCGGCATCCCCATCTAAAGTTACCTCTACTCCCACTGGTAAGGCTGCATTGGGATTATCGTGGCCAAAAGGCAAATCGGAGACAATGGGAATCCCTAAATCGCCCAAGCGATCGCGCAATACTTCTTCTACACTAAAACTAGATATAGTTGGTGGCGCTTCACAGCGAGTAAAACTGCCTAAAGCAATACCGCAGACTTGAGACAAAGTACCGCTCAAACGCCACTGCGTCAGCATCCTATCGATGCGATAAGGTGCTTCGGTAACATCCTCCAACGCCAGAATTACACCATCCAGATGTGGCAAGATTGGTGTACCTAAAAGGTGAGTAGCCACCGTCAGATTCCCTGGTAATAAAGTACCATTCACTACACCACCACCCCAACCGCAACCTTTGAGAGGGGTAAAAGAACTAGCTTCTACCCAATCAAATAATCGTTTAATAGACCAATCTGACTCATCTGCCAAAGTTGTCATTACAGGGCCATGAACGCCAGAAATTCCTGCTGTATAAAGACTCCATAATAAAGCTGTGATATCAGAAAAGCCTATGAGCCACTTGGGAAGTCCTGAGTTTGGCCAATTCCAATTTTCTAAGATGCGGGTGCTGCCAAAACCACCTCTGGCACAGAGAATACCACGACAATCAGGATCTTGCCATGCTGCTGCTAGCTGTTGACGACGGGTTTCGTCTGTTCCAGCTAGATAACCCCATTTGTCATCTATCTGGGGACTGATTTCTAGTTGGTAGCCGCGCGATCGCCAAATTTCTAGACTCTGTTTAAATTCCTCAAATTCTCGCAAAGCACCACTAGGGGCAATTACTCGTAGTAAGTCTCCAGGTTTTAAGGGCGGTGGTAAGATTTTGGCTGGCATGAAACAAGTTAGGAGTGAAAAGTATAATATTAACAATGCTGCAACTGTGTTAACAACACAACAACCTCATCAATTGCCTGCCGTATAACTGTTGCAGACTGATTTGACTGATTGACGATAATACTAAAAACTAGCGGCTCATATTTCGGTGCATTCATATATCCAGATAGAGAAACTACACCCGTTAACGTACCTGTTTTTGCTTGCACAATGCCCTCAGCAGGTGTACCTTGAAAGCGGCCTTTCAGAGTTCCACTTTTACCAGCCACTGGTAAAGATGCGCGATATATATACGCTGTTGGGGTTTTTGCCATTCCCCGCAGAGTTTGGACAAAAGCTTCTGGTGTCACTAAGTCACGACGTGATAAACCTGAACCATCGACCAAAATATAATTAGCTGGATCGACCCCCAATTTAGTTAAACTTGCTTTGACAACTTCTAAACCGACATCAGCACTAGTCTGATTTTTCAGTCTAGTCTTTTTCACAGCTAATGCTCTCAGCAATGCTTCCGCATAAAGATTATTACTATTTAAATTAGTTTCTGCTAATAATTCAGCTAAAGGTGGCGACTCTACAAATGCTATTTCCCTTTGATTCACACCACCATTTACTACTAATGTTTGTCCCAAGTTAATTTTTTCTGTTGCTAAGACAGTACGAAAACGTCGTAAGAAGTAATAATTAGGGTCAACTACAGGGAAATCTATTAAAGATTCTTCAGAATTCGTTGTCAGTTGTCCTTGAATTCGTAATACTGTTCCTGATAATTCGCGGGTAACATTGACATAGCTCGGTTGATTTTGAGGAACGGTTACTGACTGATTAATTATCTGCCACTGTTTTGCTTCGCCAGGATCGAGCCACAGCACTTGCAAAGATTTACCTACAGCCTGTGGTACAAGTTTAAAGCTAAAAATATTTTTATTCAGAATAAAGCTGCTGACTGGTACGCCATCACTTGACTGCACATCTTCCCATTGCCAGGTGGGGTTAACAATATCACCTTGAATATAACTATCATCAGCACTTAACTGCTGAATTTGAGTAATACCTTTCTGTTTTAACTGCTGTGCCAATTTTTGCAGTTCAGCATCACTTAAACTAGGATCTCCCCTGCCGACAACACGTAAAACACCATTGCCATTCTGATAAATAGAGGTGCGAATCCGAAAATTAGCACCCAATTCCTGCAAGGCGGCTGCTGTCGTCAGCAATTTGAGGTTAGATGCAGGAGTAAAATATTTTTGAGCATCTCGACTGTAAAGAGTTGGCCCCGTTGACAGAGGTTGTATCAAAATTCCCCAGCGTCCCCGACTAAATAAGGGACGATTGATTACAGCATCTATCGCTGTTGCCAGTTGGCTAGAGCAAATTGATTTTGTGGTAGTTGTTGGTGCAACTGGGGTTTGTGCTTTCGCAATAGAACTCAATCCTATCTGGCTAGTCAAAAATATTAATAAAACACCCAGTGGTTGATTTAAAGTCTTAAGTCTCACCAATTTTCCTTATCCCAAAGACAGATATTTTTACTTTGCAAACAATTTCTTTCCGGAGAGAGAAGAATTGGCTCAGTAAAGTTACTTAATTAGTATAGGGAAGATGTTCACATGTTTCATACATAGGCGATGTCTACGACGGGCTGCGCCTACGCACTAACATAATTTATGGGACTACAAAATCGAAACCCAAGTCAACCTGCATATACAGAAATACGAAATCGAGGCAATGGTGTGAGTACATTTTTATCTGGTGTAGCTGTATTACTCTCTACTTTGGCTTTGGGATGTAGCGGCTATGTAGCTTATGAAGTTTTTACGTTACGGCAAACACTAAATGCTACTAGTACAGCCAGTAACACCATTCCCACTCAAGTCCCAAGTCCTACAGCTACAATTTCTCCACAAGCAACAGTCTCACCATCGCCAGCTAGTGCTACAACTTCAGCAATTATTAGCCCTGGCCAATTTGTGCAGCCTGCTTTTGGCAAAAAGGCAGAAGTTGAGTTACTTTCAGCAAAACGAATTAAAGATCCAGAAACTGGAAACCGTGATGTGGTAAATCTGCAAATGCGGATTCGTCGCCTTGCCACAGACGGAGTTGTTGGTAGCGATATTATCTCGGTGGCTAGTACAACAGCCCGCAATCCTGACACTAGCGTAACCTACAAAGGAGTTGCTCTTAATCGCTCAACAGGAAGCGTTTCTTTGTTCCAAGTACGTCCACAAGCCTCCGCAGATGCTTATATCTGGCTAAGAGTTCCCGATGGTATCAATAATTTAGACATTTTTGTGCCAGATACAGCCGCATTTAAAAATGTACCAATTTCATCTTAGCTAACTAACTGATATCAAATAACTCCCCATCTAGGGGAGCTATTTGTCGTTGATTGTACAAGATAATGCTTTACTTCTCTAAACAGTAGCCTGTAACTGTAAGCAGCAGTCTGAAAGATAACCAAATTTTTAAAACCCTTTTTAATTACTTTCTCTTTCACTCCAAGAGCAATTTCGCTGACTGCTATTGATGCAGTTTTAGTGTAGTTTATAACTGTGTTTGAAGTTCCTTTATTAACTCTTGCTAAAAGCGTATTCCAAAATAAGTTTAAATAAATAATAATTTTAACGTCACAAGGTTAGCGAGTAGGTAACAAAAGATTCTAATTAGTATCAATTCTCCAGCATAGAAAAGAACCGGATGCACTAACATCAGCAGTTTTGCAGCATAACTGTAATTTTCAGCAGTAATCAGGGAAATATAAGTTTGATTAACTTTGCAATTATCGCAATGCTGATTCGGGGTGTTATCAGAAATGTTAACTCAAGGTTAAGGAATTAAACTATGTTGGCAATGCATAGCATGACAAATGCTAATAATTTGAACTTGCAATTAGAGTCTACTTTGCAAGAATTACCACTTTGGTCTGTTTACGTCGAAGCAGATAGTCCAGCAAATGATTTGAATACACTCTTTAAGCAAGAGCCTTTACTACCAGGTATTATTCTGGTGAAAAATCATGATTATCTGGGGATGATTTCTCGACAAAGATTTTTTGAACACATGAGTCGTCCCTATAGTTTTCCACTATTTTCTAAACGACCTGCGATCAATCTGATTAACTTTCTTCAGCCAGATGTGTGTATAATTTCTGAGGATACGCTCATTGTAGAAGCAAATAAGCTAGCTTTGCAGCGAGAACCTCAATTTGTATATGAACCGATTTTAATAGAAACTCAGTTAGGTAGTTTTAAGCTACTCGATTTCCATCATTTACTTTTAGCTTATTCCCAAATTCATATTTTAACATTAGCTCAATTAGAGAAAGTAGAAGAACAATCTAGAATTGCTAAAGTAGGTTTTCGTACCCTGAAGAATAACTATGCGCGATTAATTCAAAATGAAAAAATGGCTGCTTTAGGACAACTTGTTGCTGGCATTGCACACGAAATCAATAACCCTGTGAACTTTATCGCTGGCAACATTGTTTATGCACTCAACTACACTCAAAATTTACTACAATTAATTAGCTTATACCAACACCATTATCCTGCACCAGTAGCAGAAATTAAAGCTGCGATCGCAGAAATGGAACTAGAATTTTTAACTGCTGATTTCCTCAAGCTTCTTGATTCTATGAAGTTTGGTACTGAGCGTATCCAAGAGATAGTTCTTTCATTACGCAATTTCTCTCGCCTCGATGAATCTGATAAAAAGATAGTTGATATTCATGAAGGGATTGATAGTACTCTAATAATATTACAAAGCCGTCTTATAAATCAGCAAACAGGTCAGATAATTACTATTGATAAAGAATATGGAAATCTCCCTCTAGTAGAATGCTATGCTGGGTTAATCAATCAAGTATTTATGAATATTCTATCAAATGCAATTGATGCTATATTTGAGAGTTTTGAATCAGCTGATTCAACTCTAAAATCACCTTTAATTCGTATTCGTACTGAAGTCACAGACAATCGGCAAGTAGTTATTCGCATTGCCGATAATGGTACTGGAATTCCCAAGGATATACAAAAGCGATTATTTGACCCCTTCTTCACCACAAAACCCGTCGGTAAAGGCACTGGGTTAGGGCTATCTATCAGCTATCAAATTGTTGTAGAAAAACATTGTGGTCAACTGCAATGTATATCTAACATAAAAGAAGGAACCGAGTTTATTATTACAATTCCTGTCGAACTTAATTCCTGACAAGTTAGTTAAAAAATCTCTATTTTGGGTAAATACTAATCGCTCAAGAATATTTTACCTTTTTGTTCGACTGCTTCGCCGTGTAGGTGGCTGCGGTGGCGGTGGTTCTTGAGATTTTAACTTGTCATCATCAGTTAAAAATTCTACATGGAAACCCTTTTGGTGATAGTGCCAACCCAAGATGACAATACTAGCATCACCCATAGAAGTCTCTTGCACAGCCTGAATGGGAAATTGAGCCGCTAAACTTTTTAGTGCTGCTGCCTCCCAAAGCACAATCTGCTCACTAAAAGCCGCCCAAGGTGTCGTTTCATCAGCAGCATAAGTTATGATTTCTGCAAATTTTTGAGCTGTTGGAAACTTATTTATCGTCTTTATTTTAGCTTGTGCAATGTGATTACCTGTTTCTATAACACTCGCTAAAGGAAGTACCAGTGTTGTTGAATTGGCGATTTCTGCCTGAATTTTCTGATTTACGCGCTCAAAATTCCATTCATTATTACCAGCAGTTTCTCTACCTGGAACTTGTAACCAAACGCATAAAAGCGATGTATCGATTAGTAGCACCTTTATCATATTAGTAGTTATTCATTATGAGAAAGGCTTCTTTCAATTGCACCCTTAGTTGTCATATCACCCAAAGAATATGATGCAAAGAGCTTAGAAAAATTATCAATATCTTCTAAAAGAGTAAGCTTACTTTCTCCAGTTTCTTTATCGCGGTGTGCGACAACCACAAAAGGAACTATCTCTGGGCCTAAAGCATCAAGTAAAGCTGGGTTATGAGTGGTAAGTAATATATCAATTTTTCTTTTCTGACCAATCTCTCGCAGTATTCTTACCAACAATCCTGCACGCGAGGGATGAAGCCCGTTATCTATTTCTTCAATTACTATTTGACTACCTTCTGGCCGAGTAAGTAGTGCTGTGATAATTGCTAGAAAACGTAAAGTTCCATCAGACATAGTTCGAGCATCAATCGGCGTTGGATCTTGATCAGGTTTCCATTTTTCTTGACAATAGAGCATTGCATCAGTGCCAAATCTACCCACTTTTTCTGCCCATACTTTTTGAATATCACGTTCTGGTAAATCTTTGACGTAGTTAGATAGCGTTGATTCTACTTCTGTTTTCCGTTCATCAGGTAATGTTGCTAGCACACCCGCAATATTAGATGCATCACTTTCAAAATCGTCAGATAGGCGGGAGTAATCACGCATTTTTGAAGGTACGGGATTGAGAATTAATATGTTTTCTAACTTAGAAATTACACAATCTTTAATTTTTTTATTTAAAGTTATATATTCATTGTATATGCTTGGAAATTCTTCATTTGAAATGGATATATCTGTAGAAATATTGTTTATGTCTAAATATTTTCTAAAGTTTACCATTTCATCTATATTAATAGGAGGGTTCAATTCTTTTAATCCACTTCTAGTTTGAAAATGTAAACTTTTAGTGCTAATTTTATTTGAATAATTATTTGCAAAGCTTTTACTTAATATTTGAGGTTCGATATATTCTTCTATAACTCTAGTTTCAGGTATCGTTTGAATTTTTATAACATATAAATAATCAGTTTGTTCATCTTCGCCTGCAACCAACGCTTTTAATGTAAATCCTTTTTCTGGTTTAAATGCAGCCCACTCTACACCACCACGAATAGATGAAAGTATTTTATCTCCGGCTAAAGCTGCTTCAATATTCTCACCTCTAGCGATTCTTTGTAAAAACTCCAAAGCTTCAACTACATTAGATTTACCACTCGCATTTGTACCAATCAGAACAGTCAATGGGTCAAGTGGAAGCTCGGCATAACGGAAACTTTTCCAGTTTTCTAAAATGAGTTGCTTAAGCACGATCAACTCCAAAACTCTACTTACTTAAATTTAGCTCCTAACAGTGGCGTTGGCAAAGCCCACCGCAGGCATCGCACAAATTTTTCATCCTTCAACATCCCACCCAAAAAACAGCAAAGCCAGCAGACAAAGTAAAAAATTGCGTAATTACTCTATCTAACTGGCTACATCTCATTGTGATTTTGGCGATTTATTTTTCTGGCGGTAAATCTACACTGTAAACAGTCTTTCCAGCCAAGTTACGCAATGTTACCGTCATTACCTTTGTATTTCCATTAATTTTGACTCCTCCAAAGAATTGCAAACCTTCACTTGGCGGTCGATTTGCTTTTGTACCTGGAGGAAGACTTTGAAATATTAATTGTGGGCCAAAAGTATTTTCTAACTCGTTTGGCCCAAATGTGCCAGAGTTAAGCGGCCCAGCAACAAACTCCCAAAAAGGCTTAAAGTCGGTAAACTGAGCTTTAGCGGGGTTATAATAGTGGGCTGCTGCGTAATGTACATCAGCAGTTAACCAAACAACATTCTGGATATTTTTGTTTTTGATAAATCGTAGTAAATCGGCAAGTTCTAATTCTCTTCCTAAAGCTGGGTCATTTCCATTTGCCCAAGCTTCAAAATCAGTGCTACCGTCTTTAACTATCAGTCCCAAAGGCATATCACTAGCAATCACTTTCCATGTTGCTTTTGATGACAGCAGTTGCCTTTTCAACCATTCCACTTGGGTTTTGCTCAAAAAGTCTGTTTTTTTACTTGGTACTGGCTGATTATTGGGGGAATTTGGCCCCCGGTAGGTGCGCTCATCCAGCATGAAAATGTCTAACAATGGGCCATAGTTGAAAGAGCGATAAATTTTCGCTTTATCTGGATTATTGCTTTCATATCCAATAGGCAGATATTCTAAAAATGCTTGTCTTGCCCTTTCGGCTAACAAGTTAACATCCTTAACTGTATAACGGTCATCGTTGAGGATAATTTGCCCAGGATACCAATTGTTTCTTGTTTCGTGGTCGTCCCACTGTGCCAATATGGGAACTTCAGCATTGAAACGCTTGATATTTTTATCTAGCAAATTGTAGATATAGTTACCACGATATTCTGTGAGAGTTTCTGCTACTTTTGATTTTTCTGGTGTAGTGATGTTTTTCCAAATTGTGCCGTCGTCTAAAGTTACTTCTGATTGGATAGGCCCATCAGCATAAATATTATCGCCAGAATGAATGAAAAAGTCGGGATGAAGTTGGCGCATAGTTTCGTAAATTTTCATTCCACCAAACTCAGGATTAATTCCCCATCCTTGACCGGCGGTGTCGCCACCCCACACAAAGAATACATCTCGCCCAGATTTGGGGGGTGTTCGGAAAGTACCATAAAAAGGAGCGCTGCAAGTACGTTGATAATCTAAATCTTGGAAAATCACCCGATAAAATAATTTTTGGTCTGGTGGTAGATTCTTCAGATAAAGTCGTGCTGTAAAGTCGCTATTCTTTAAAGCATTAGGCCCCACAAGTCGCTGCACATTGCGAAAAGATTCGCTGGTAGAATATTCTACAATCATTTTGGCAGGGCGATCGCTCCGACTCCAAATCACGATGCTATCGTTAGATATATCTCCACTTGCTACACCATAAGGTATGCCAGGACGCATTCTATCAGAGGTGATAATTGCAGGTGCTTCGCCAAAAACTGGTGATTTAGCTACAAAATTTGTGGAAATAATTCCACCAGCAGTGATAGCTGAATGTAGCAAAAACTGACGCCGATTTAGCTTCAATGGGTGATGAGATTCCATACTAAATAACAGCAACCTTAAACTAAAGTATTACAGGATAAGTGTTTACCACACCTTGTTATGTCAACAAGTAAAGATTGAGTTATCTAAGGGTTAATAAAATATATTTAGTTTGATGTAATCTGAGTGGTAGTCTTGATTTAAGAACTACTGTAAGCAAATTTATCCATGATCGAACAGAAAAGGATACAGAGCAACTAAATTTATTTATCAATTGATTAATTTTTAATTTTTAATTCGGAGCGAAGCGACGTGACTGCTGCTGTCTTTCTAGAAAATGTCTACAAGTTTTACAACAATGTACCTGTAGTCAATGACCTATCATTCCAAATTGAAGCGGGGGAGATATTTGCTTTACTTGGCCCGAACGGTGCGGGTAAATCAACCACAATTCGGATGCT
Source organism: Nostoc sp. DedQUE07 (assembly GCF_034530975.2). Taxonomy (NCBI): domain Bacteria; kingdom Bacillati; phylum Cyanobacteriota; class Cyanophyceae; order Nostocales; family Nostocaceae; genus Nostoc; species Nostoc sp. DedQUE07. Next base: position 207,859 of record NZ_JAVRCC020000007.1, read on the forward strand.
GACTACACTCACGAAACCGTCCCAAGGATGGATAGAAGTAGGTGGATATGATGTGACACGCCAAGCAACGTTGGCAAAACAGAGTATTGGCGTTGTCTTGCAACAAGTCAGTGTGGATAACGATTTAACCGTCTGGGAAAATATGGAACTGCACGGGAGACTACATCACATTAGTAACCCGCAGCGACAAAAATTGATTAATCAATGGCTAGAGTATGTTGAGCTAGCAGAAAAACGTGATGATTTGGTAAAAACCCTGTCTGGGGGTATGAAACGACGGTTGCAGATTGCGAGAGCCTTATTGCATCAACCGCAAATTTTGTTTTTAGATGAACCAACGGTAGGACTAGACCCTCAGACTAGGCGACGCCTCTGGGAAATTATTCGGGATTTAAATAAACAAGGGATGACGATGCTACTGACGACCCATTATATGGATGAGGTCGAATTTTTATGCGATGCCTTTGGTTCTACCAAGCCAGGACGCATCGGTATTATGGATAGCGGTAAGCTGATTTCTTTGGGAACTTTACAACAACTGCGCTCTGCTCACGGTGAAGGTTTGGTGATGAAACAATTAGGTGTATCTAATGTGGGAAGTGATAGCGCTCGTAATTGGGAATATCTGTTTTTCCCATCCTTGGAAGCAGCAAATATCTATTTGAATGAACAGCCAGATAAAACTGGAATGATGGTGCGTCCCTCTAATCTAGAAGATATTTTTGTGGAATTAACGGGACGCCAGTTAGATTAACCTCATCCTCCTAACTGCCGCAGCATGGCTTCTACCCTTTCTACGCCATCTGAGTCATTGCGTCGTTTGTACAAGTCACGGGCTTTCTGAAGCAAGCTGTTTGCTTGTTTGGCTTGTCGTCGCTGTTTATACATCGAACCCATCAACTCATAAGTCTGGGCGTTGTTTTTATCCAAGTCGATTGCTTGTTGGTATGCCCAGGTAGCAGCATTATAGTCTCCCATACGCGATTGGGTTACAGCCAATCCTAAATAGGCGTTGACGTTGTTACGGTTCAGTTGTATGGCACGACGATAACCTTCCTTTGCCCCACGCGTGTCGCCCAAATTGGCTTTGATGTAACCTACAGCGTAGTAAAAATCACTATTGTTAGGGTTGATACCAATCGCTTTACGATAAGCTGTTAATGCTGCCTGGTAATTTCCCTGTTGAGCGTATAAATACCCAATACCTGAATGGATTTTAGCATTCTTCGGATCTAAACTAGCTGCTTGCTGATAAACAGCGATCGCACCACCATAATCCCCAGCATTGACTAACCTCCGTCCTTCCTCCAGTAATTGCTTTAATTCTGGGTTTTTGGCTTGCGCCACTAATACCTGAGCTTGAGCTACTGAAGGTATGGTGAAAGCAAAACATCCTAGTAACACCACACTAAACACGAATGATGTTGGTTTGTACACAGTAAATTTCCTGAAATTTTAGAGGACTTTTTTCTTGTACATTAAAACAAAAATATGGGTTTTTGAAAACTGTATTTATTCGTAGTGATTCAGATGTTAATAGTTCATTTTCTTTTCGTTTACATTTAGCACTACATAACAGAGTTTTTACTGAAGGATGAAGTGCAAGCGATCGAAAGCAGGTGAAGATACCCTACATATAAACCAGTACTATAGCAAAACTACACATTTTTTAATCAGTAGTTATACGTATTACCCAGAACAACTCACCAGGAATTTGACTTAATCCTAAATTCTGATACAGCAAGCTTATAGGCTTTGACATTTATTCCTATTTTTATTTCATTTAAAAGCTTGCTGACTCTGTATCCAATTTTCTGACATTTTTAATCCTTGATACTACCCTTTGAGAAGTTTTAATTTAGGCATTTACATCCTTTTTTGGTCATTCAAAGATAAGATAAATTTAAACTGTCAAATGTAGGATTAACCTGTTTAGGACAACACTAACCCCAAAGTGCAATCTAAAATTGTATGAGAGGATGTTTATCACACTTGTCTTCTGTAAGAATAGTTACAATTATTAAAGTATTTCTCAAAATACTTTAATAATAAATATTAAGATATATCCCATATAGGAGGTTAATTTATGATTATAACTACCACTGATGTCATTCAAGGAGCCGTGATTGAATCATATTTAGGCATTGTGACAGCAGAAGTCGTCTACGGTAGCAATTTCTTGCGGGATTTTTTGGCTGGTATTCGAGATATTATCGGTGGACGCACTGGTAGCTACGAGCGTTTATTTGAGCAGGGTCAACGCAAGGCACTAGAAGAATTAGAACAACGCGCACAACGTTTAGGAGCAAATGCTGTAATCGGGATTGAAATTGATACCGGCACAATAAATATTGACCAGTCAGGAGTGCTTTTGCTGATTACTGCCACAGGCACTGCTGTGAAGATGCGTTAGTTTTTGATGATTTTTATTTTTGACAATCATTACAAAGTTTTAATTAGATTAAGTCTAGTTCATACATAGCTAAAGCTGCTCTATGATAGCTATCTAATAGATGATAGCTAGCTAATATTTGCATTTTAAGTTAATAATTTTTATTTGAAAATTTAGAAAAAATTCTTAATGCATAAATAATTACTAAATTATATTAAAAATTGTGAAAGCAAATCTATTTTTCTCACTAAAGATACACCTATTAAATCTTTCTATCGATAGAGATTAAAACAGCTCGTTTAGTTATTTAATTTTAAGCATAAACATGAATATACCTAAGCAGCAAGTTTGCTGAAACAGCACTGGAGAACATAAGCTATGTCATACGTAAATCGGACAGGTAATGACGCTATTCATACTGAGCCTGCGGTAGCGGGCCGAGTAGCCGAATATCACGATCTTGTTCGCTGGGGGCCGATTATCTCTGGTTTGTTGGTTTCCTTAGCTACCCAATTAATTTTGAGCGCTATCATTGGTGCGTTTGCAGCAGGCACAGTTGAAGGTTCAGGTGCGCCCAGAACAATTGCCCCTAACGCTGCGGGTAATGCGGGGCTTTGGTCAACTATCGCTTTACTAATTTCCCTATTTACTGGTGGTTGGGTTACAGCCCGTGCTTGTGGGCCCATGAACCGCAATACAGCGCTTCTGAACGGTGCAATTCTTTGGGCAACGACTTTGGCAGTTAGCTCATGGCTTTTAGCAAGTGGAGTATCTGGTGCTTTTGGTGTTGCTGCTTCTAACGCAGGAGAAGTCATAAACCAGGTACAACAGCAAGGTGGTGTTAATGTACCACAAGCAAACATAAGTGCCCAACAAGCTCGTGAAACGGCAGCTAATTTACGTTCGGGATTGTGGTGGTTTGTGTTTGGTTCTTTGTTGGGTTTAATAGCCTCAATGATTGGAGCCGTAACTGGCGCTCGTAGTCCTCGGACTAACACTTACAATACTTAAACTTAAATAATTGTTTGAAAAATCAAATGTTATTTATAAACAAAAAGCACCTTTAAAAAGGTGCTTTTTGTTTATAGCACAATACAGTTGTTAAACCTAAAACTCAACTTATACGTAGGTTGGATTGAGGAACGAAACCCAACATTTCCTTAACTTTGTTGAGTTTTACTTCGTTCTACCCAACCTACAATTTTCTTAACTGAACATAAAATGCAAACTTTACTACCGCAGATCACCATTTCAGATATGAACCTTCAATTCCCTGCTCACGACGAATTTTTCCATCTTTTTCAAACCAGGCAATTACTTGCTGCGCTGTCAAATCTTCAATAGCAACACCGTACTCTTGGGCAATATGCTTCAAAAGCTTCAGTGATGAAATTGTCAATCTTGTTAAAAACTTTTCTGGGGAAGACAACAACGCCGCATCTACTTTTGCTGACTCTTCCAGGGTTAAAAATTGTGTTGATGGTTGCTGTGGTGATACATCCATAAATGAAAAAATGAAATGCTATCTCAAAGTTAGTTAGGTATTAGTTATTAAAAAAATGACAAATGACAAATGACAAAGGACTAATGACTAATGACGAATTTGTACTAAATAACCACAACGATGTTCGCCATCAATAATCCAGTGGGTGCGCTCTACGTTACAATCTGGTAAGACGGCTGCAAACATTTCTAATTCGTGACCACAGATGCTGGGGAAAGACTCGGCAACGTTGGAAATGGCGCAGTTATGCTCCATTAAGATAAAGCGATCGCTCTCAAGGCAGTCATTCACATCAACCGGGTGATACTCTGCCATGAAGCCTTCCGCTTTTCTCAACTTTACTAAGTTGGCTACACGTTCTCGCAGCGAACCGTTACCAACGCGATCGCGGTATTCTTTAGCTTTGCGCTGCCACTGTTTCTCTAAAATCGACTTAAATTGATCGTGTCCTACCGTTTCGGCTAAGGTGTCTAGCAGCGAAACCGCAAAATTTCCGCTTGCATCACCAAAGCGATCGCTCATTGTTCGATGCAAGCGATCGCGTCCTTGACGACTCAGTTGATAAAGATGCTGCGGACGCCCCATCCCCGCCGCCTGCACTGATGTCGAATACAAAACTAGCTCCTCCGTCTCCAAATCTTTGAGATGGCGACGAATAGCTTGAGGGGTAACGTCTAAAACTTCAGCTAGCTCCAAAGCCGTTGCTTTTTCGTGTTTGTGCAGATACTCTAGGATATCTTGCTTGGTTGAGGACTGGTGGGTAGTCGCCATCTTCATGTAGTGCGAGACGTTCAGCGAACGCCCCAAAAATTAATTTCTTTGAAAATTTGACCGTGCCGATTTTGGATTTTGGATTTTGGACTTCGACTTCGCTCAGTCGAACGATTTTGGATTAAAAAAGTTTTCTGGTATATAGCCCGCTACGCGATCGTCAATCTAAAATCCTTGAGCCAAGCACCTTTGTGGTCTCTTTCAATCTAAAATTGCAAATCTAAAATCCAAAATTGTTTGACTTTGACAACATTGTTGTTGTTAATTTAGCGTAAAATGAAGATAGATTAAACAACATAGCTGTTGTTTTACTCTCCACCACTATTCTAGCAGCCGTGTAACCATTCCGTAACGGTAGATGGGAATCGGCTAAAGAAAACCGTCTCCCATCCCTATAGAGAGATTCAAGTTCCGAACACGAGAGATTATTACTGATGAGTGCCACTGTCAAAACCTTAGTCAACCAACCCTACAAGTACGGCTTTGTCACCGATATTGAGGCCGACACTATTCCGCGTGGACTAGACGAGGACGTTATCCGCTTGATCTCCTCTAAGAAGAACGAGCCGCAATTCATGCTGGACTTTCGCCTCAGAGCTTATCGCCAGTGGCAAAAAATGACGGAACCAACTTGGCCGAATGTCAAGTACCCGCCAATAAATTATCAGGATATCATTTATTACTCAGCGCCAAAACGCAAGAAAGAAAAGCTCAACAGTTTGGATGAAGTCGATCCAACCCTTTTAGAAACTTTCGAGAAGTTAGGCATTTCCCTATCTGAACAGAAGCGACTGGCAAACGTCGCCGTTGATGCGATTTTCGATAGCGTCTCTGTCGCCACTACATTTAAAGAAAAGCTAGCGGAAGACGGGGTTATTTTCTGCTCGATTTCGGAAGCGTTGCAAGAACACCCAGAACTGATCCAAAAATACTTGGGTAGCGTTGTTCCTGTAGCTGACAACTACTTTGCCGCTTTAAATGCCGCCGTATTTAGCGATGGTTCCTTCGTATACATTCCTAAAGGCGTGAAATGCCCAATGGAACTGTCTACCTACTTCCGCATCAACTCTGGTGACACGGGACAATTTGAGCGGACTTTGATTGTCGCTGAAGAAGGTAGTTATGTTTCTTACCTTGAAGGTTGCACCGCACCAATGTATGACAGCAACCAGTTGCACGCCGCCGTTGTGGAACTTGTCGCTCTGGATAACGCGGAAATTAAATATTCCACCGTCCAAAATTGGTACGCTGGAGATGCCAATGGTAAAGGCGGTATTTACAACTTTGTCACCAAACGCGGTTTGTGTCAGGGCGTTAATTCCAAGATTTCCTGGACTCAAGTAGAAACAGGTTCGGCAATTACTTGGAAATATCCTAGCTGTGTTTTGGTGGGTGATAACTCTGTGGGTGAGTTTTACTCGGTGGCGCTGACAAATAATATGCAGCAAGCTGATACGGGTACAAAGATGATTCACGTAGGTAAAAATACCCGCAGTACAATTATTTCTAAAGGAATCTCCGCAGGTAATTCTAGTAATAGCTATCGGGGTTTAGTGAAAGTTAATCCGACGGCTAAAGGCGCGAGAAATTATTCCCAGTGCGACTCGATGCTGATTGGGGATAATGCTCATGCTAATACTTTCCCTTATATCCAAGTGCAAAATAATACTGGGAAGGTGGAGCATGAAGCTTCTACTTCTAAGATTGGGGAAGATCAACTTTTCTACTTTGCTCAACGGGGTATTTCAGCAGAAGATGCCATTTCGATGATGGTTAGCGGCTTCTGTAAGGATGTTTTTAATCAGCTACCGATGGAGTTTGCTGTGGAAGCTGATAAGTTGTTGAGTTTGAAGTTGGAAGGCAGTGTTGGATAAATGGAAGCAAGGATAAACACAGGGACATCGGCGTTCTGTGTTTATCTTTTGGAATAACGAACCGCAGAGGCGCAGAGAAGGGAGAGAAGATGATTATTGAAAATAGTGAAGTTGTGCTGTCGGTACGGAATCTGACGGCTAATGTTGATGGGACACCAATTTTGAAGGGTGTGAATCTGGAGGTGCGATCGGGTGAAATTCATGCGATCATGGGGCCAAATGGTTCTGGTAAAAGTACCTTTTCTAAGGTGTTGGCTGGGCATCCGGCGTATGAGGTGACTGGCGGTGAAGTGATTTTCCAGGGGCAAAATCTGCTGGAATTGGAACCGGAAGAACGCGCAAGAAGTGGTGTATTTTTGGCGTTTCAGTATCCGTTAGAAATTCCAGGTGTGAGCAATTTGGATTTCTTGCGGGTGGCGTACAATTCCCGGCGGAAGGCGCAAGGTTTAGAGGAAATAGACGCTTTTGATTTTGACGATTTGATTGAGGAAAAGCTGGATGTGGTGAAGATGAATTCCAGCTTTCTCAGTCGGAGTTTGAATGAAGGGTTTTCTGGTGGTGAGAAGAAGCGGAATGAAATTCTGCAAATGGCGTTGCTGGAACCAAAGTTAGGAATTTTGGATGAAACTGATTCAGGTCTGGATATTGACGCGCTCAGAATTGTGGCGAATGGGGTAAATCAACTGGCAACTCCAGAAAATTCTACAATTTTGATTACTCACTACCAACGATTACTCGATTATATTGTGCCTGATTTTGTGCATGTGATGGCACAGGGGCGAATTATCACGAGTGGCGGTAAGGAACTGGCACTAGAATTAGAGTCTCGCGGTTATGACTGGGTGCTGGAAGAATTTGCTGCTGAGGTGGGTGTGTAATGAGTATTCAAGTATCTCCTAGTCCAATACCTAATTCAAATGTAGTCAGCTTGACATCGACTTTGTTAGATAGAGATGATTATCTGACTGAGTTGTTAAATCAAGTAACAGCAACGAAAACAGAAGGTTGGTTGCAGGAATTACGCCAAAGTGCTGCTAATTGGGTACGCCATTCGACTATCCCGACTACCCGCGAGGAAGAATGGCGATTTACTGATTTGTCATCTCTACGAAAGGTGCAATTTAATGTAGAGGCGGGAAATTTTGCGTCTTTAGAATTTGATATTTTGCCAGAAGCGGCTAATAGCCGTTTGGTATTTGTGAATGGCATTTTTGCGCCGGAGTTATCCGCAGTTTCAGATTTCCCATCTGGAATTGTGGTGAGTAATTTGGCTGGTTTGTCTGCGGTTGAGCAGGAAGGGGTACGGCAGTATTTAGCTCAAGCTGAAGGAGCGCAAGAAGTTTTTACTGCTCTCAATACGGCTGGGATAACTGATGCAGCTGTGGTGTGGGTGAAGAAGAATGTGGTAGTTGAAACGCCAATTCATTTGGTGTTTATTTCGGTTGCGGGGGAGGCTGCGACGATTTCGCAGCCGCGTTGTTTGGTGGTGGCGGAAAGTGGTTCGCAGGTGACGTTGGTTGAAGAGTATACGAACCGCCATCGCGCAGCGTCTCGTAGAGAAGACGCCAAGAGCGCCAAGCAAGAAGGAGTCTATTTTACTAACGCGGTTACGGAAATTTGGGTTGGTGACAATGCGGAAGTAAGTCACACTAGAGTTGAGCAAGAAGGTGCAGAGGCTTTTCATATTGGGAAAACTGCGATCGCACAAGCTCGTGATAGTCGATATACTTGTCATGCCATAACTTTAGGTGCAAAGTTGTCGCGGCACAATTTAGAAATTTTGCAAACTGGTGAGCAGACACAAACTACTCTCAATGGGTTGACGATAATTTATGGTAAGCAGTTGTCTGATACTCACAGTGCGATCGCACTCAACTATCCTCACGGTACAAGTGACCAATTGCATAAATGTATTGTAGGCGATCGCGCTCATGCGGTGTTCAATGGTAAAGTTTTTGTACCCAAACCAGCGCAGTTAACAAATGCATCCCAGTTGAATCGCAATTTGCTACTATCATCGAAAGCCAGAGTTGATACCAAACCCCAACTGGAAATTACTGCCGATAATGTCAAATGCGCTCACGGTGCTACCGTTAGCCAATTGGAAGATGACGAAATATTCTATCTCCAAAGCCGGGGAATTAATGAAAACGATGCTCGTAAGTTGTTAATCAACGCCTTTGCTGCCGAAATCATCAACAAAATACCAGTTCCTTCTCTACGAGAAATCTTGTTAAACACAGTCAATAATCTTAAGTCTCTGACGAATGACGAATGACAAATGACAAATGACTAATGACTAATAACTAATCTACCAATGACTTTTACTCCTACCAAAACCCTTGCTGATAAAGTTCGCGCTGACTTCCCGATATTGCATCAGGAAGTCAACGAGAAACCCCTGGTTTATCTCGATAATGCTGCGACTTCGCAAAAGCCTTTATTCGTATTAAATACCCTGCGGGATTATTACGAGCAATATAATGCTAACGTACATCGAGGTGCCCATTCTCTAAGTGCTAAAGCTACTGATGCTTATGAAGGTGCTAGAGATAAAGTTGCCAAATTCATCAATGCTGCATCCCGTCAGGAAATCGTCTACACCCGCAATGCAAGTGAGGCGATTAACCTAGTAGCTTACAGTTGGGGAATGAATAATTTGCAGCCTGGGGATGAAATTATTCTATCGGTGATGGAACACCACAGTAATATTGTGCCTTGGCAATTGGTCGCACAAAAAACGGGTGCAGTACTGAAGTTTGTCGAATTAACACCAGAAGAAACTTTTGATTTGGAGCAGTTTAAAAAGCTGATTTCTGAGAAAACTAAGCTGGTGTCGGTGGTGCATATTTCTAATACTTTGGGTTGCATTAATCCAGTAGAAGAAATTGCTGCGATCGCTCACCAATACGGTGCTAAATTCTTAGTTGATGCTTGCCAAAGTGTTCCCCACTATCCTGTAGATGTGCAGAAGATAGATTGTGATTGGTTGGTAGCTTCCGGTCATAAAATGTGCGCTCCAACCGGGATAGGATTTCTGTATGGCAAGTTGGAATTGTTAGAATCAATGCCACCATTTTTTGGTGGTGGCGAGATGATTGCAGAGGTGTACTTAGACCATTCAACTTATGCAGAATTACCACATAAATTTGAAGCCGGTACACCTGCAATTGGAGAAGCGATCGCACTTGGTGCTGCGATCGATTATCTTAGCACTATCGGCATGGATAAAATCCACGCCTACGAAGCAGAATTAACCGCTTATTTGTTCCAACAATTAGAGCAAATTCCCCAAATTAGAATTTACGGCCCCAAACCAAATGCTAAAGGTGAAGGGAGAGCCGCTCTTGCGTCGTTTACAGCCGGGGAAGTCCACGCCAACGACTTATCTACATTATTAGATCAAGAAGGCGTTGCCATCCGTTCTGGACATCACTGCACACAACCATTACACCGTTACTTAGGTCTTGCTGCAACCGCACGAGCAAGTCTATCTTTCTACAACACCTGCGAAGAAATTGATATTTTCATCAAAGCACTGAAAGAAACCCTGGAATTTTTTGCAGGTTTACTTGCTTAAAGTTACAAAATATTCAGATAGTGATTGTGCCAAATATCAGCAACATATCTTGCTAATAGTTGGCACAATTTAATTATCTGGATTATTTACAGGAGCAAGTAAAGTGTCATACAGTGACTTTACTTTAGACAGAGTTAGAAAAACTTTTGGTTTAACTATTTCTGATAAAATTGATATATTTCCATCTGTACAAGAAGTAGAGTGTCCACCATTACTTGCAGAAGTATTGCGGGAAAATATACCTTTAGCTCTTGCTAGTAATACTGAAAAATCCCGTTCAGAGATGATTATTGCGCCTATTCTAATTGCTGTAAGAAAATATTTAAATAATCAAATAAGTTTATTTTCTGGTATCGACTTTACTGTTGATTCAGCACAAGGTTTAAATGGAAATTGCGATTTTATTATTAGTCGTTCACCAGAGTTACTAATTCTGAATGCACCAGTTGTCACAATTGTAGAAGCTAAAAAAGAAAATATCAATGCCGGATTAGGTCAGTGTGTAGCAGAGATGTTAGCAGCTAAATTGTTTAATGAACGTGAGGGTAATAATATTCAGGCAATTTATGGAACTGTCACCACTGGAACTAACTGGAAGTTTTTGAAGCTCATTGGGCAAGTGATTGAAATTGACTTGAGCGAGTATTATATTAATGACATAGGTAAAATTATCGGGATTTTATCTAACATCCTGACAGAAGAAGTATTTTAATATGCTTGTCAAGTCAACGCCTGCTGAACAAAGAACAGTGCTACAAAACGTTAGCTGGGAAACCTTTGAAGCCTTGCTGAGAGATACAGGTGAAGATAGAGGTTCTCGGTTTGCTTATGACTGCGGTGTTTTAGAAATCATGACTCCACTTTTTGAACACGAAAATCCTAAAATTCAGTTTGACCGATTGATATTCGCTTTAGCAGTGGAGTTAAAAATTAAAATTAGAAGTGCTGGTTCTACAACATTGAAACGTAAATCAATAACAAAGGGAATAGAACCCGATACTTGCTATTATATTCAAAATGAGCCAGCAATTAGAGGTAAACAAGAATTAGATTTAACAACAGACCCAGCACCGGATTTAGCAATTGAAATTGATATTACTAGCAGTTCTGTTAATAAGCTTAATATTTATGCGGCTTTAGGTGTAGGAGAATTATGGACATATAATGGAGAAGTTTTAAAATTTTATCAACTAGTAGCAAGCGAATATATTGAAATTAAGTCGAGTATTGCTTTTCCTTTAATTTCTGTTAATGAAATGAATAGATTTATCCAGCAAAGTAAAACTATGGATGAAATTGATTTGGTGCAATCCTTCCGTGCTTGGGTGCAGGGCAAGATAGGGTAAAGTGTACTTAATTGACAAATATAATTACTGGCTTATTTTTTGAATCTATGCTTGTCAAGTCAACGGTTGGTGAACAAAGAACAGTGCTACAGAACATTAGCTGGGAAACCTTTGAAGCCTTGTTGAGAGATACAGGTGAAAATAGAGGTTCTCGGTTTGCTTATGACTGTGGTGTGTTAGAAATTATGACCCCACTTTTTGAACACGAAAATCCTAAAATTCAATTTGGTCGCTTCATTTTAGTTTTAGCTGAAGAATTGGGAATAGAAATTATAAGTGCGGGTTCTACAACACTGAAGCGGAAAATATCAAAGCGAGGAATAGAACCAGATGCTTGCTACTATATACAAAATGAATCAAGAGTTAGAGGTAGAGTAACGCTAAATTTAGAAACAGAGCCGCCGCCTGATTTAGCAATTGAGATTGATATTACCAGTAGTTCAGTTAACAAATTGGGTATTTATTCAGCCTTGGGTGTAACTGAACTTTGGAGATATGATGGACAAAATTTAAAGTTTTATCAGTTGATAGAAGGGCAATATGTCGAGTGTAAGTTTAGTATTGCCTTTCCAATAGTATCAGTGAGTGAGATAAGCAGATTTAGTGAGCAGAGTAAAAGTCTAGGGGAAATTGCTTTACTCAAATCCTTTCGTATTTGGGTTAAAAATAAAATAGTATAGTTATTTATAAATTATAAAATAGTTTTTCCCATTAATTTTTACAAGACGTTTATTATTCTCTTTGTCTTTAATTTCTACTTGGGCATAATGTAGCATTCTATGATGATTGGGACATAAAATAACAACGTTATTTTCGTCTTGTGAACCTTCTTGAGATAAAAGAGTTAAATGGTGTGCTTCCGAATAAAAACCTCCATTGTTTTCTAAAAATGTAAATCCACAATTTTCAAATTGGCAGCAATTATTGTATTTATTTTTAGTTGTTGATACTATTTTTTGAACCCTTTTTATTCTTTTTATAAAAACTTCTTCTATCTCATTCTTAAATTCGGGGTAATCTTCAAGAAAATTATTTTCTATTTGTTGGTATTCTATTGTATTAATTGCTTTTAGTATTTCTTGAGGATGTTTAAATTCATAAATAGCTGGAGGAAAGCAACTTTTTTGTATTTTTTCATTAAGACATTCTAATTCTAAAGGTTCACCTAAAATATTATTACAACTCCATCTGTTTATAACAGTACGTTCTTTTGTGCTATCACTTCGTTCAGTTATATCAGTATTTGCAAAACACCATCACAACTTTTTTTCAAAAATAGTTATCCATAAAGTATTTTCATCAGATACATAAAAATTTTTAATTTGCTTACAACGTTTAACCACTTTATTTTTAGTGAAATATTTCTTTAATTCTTCTTCAATTTCACTCCATTTATTCTTTGACTTACACTCAAGACAAAGTTGATGAGATACTTCTATGTGTCCTAAACGAATAGTATTATCTGTATAAATGCAATCCTTACGCCATTTATTATCTGGACAAAGATTTATATATAAAATTTTATTGGAAGTAATTTTCATCATCTGCTCTATTAGTCAAAAATTATAAAAAACTTGAGGTGTCGACGTAGCATTCCTAAGCAAATCAAAAGCTAACTAAAAATAAAGAGAGATACATTTTACATCTGAAAACTCAGTCAAATCTCTAATAGCATATAAAGATGATTGCGGCAATGCTAATTTACGCAAAATAAATATTTATATAGCAAGCTAGGATGGCTCTGAGCAAACTGGGACTAGCTGCTAGAATATTTCTAAAATCAGGTAACCTTGATGCTTTACTTTATTGTGAATAAGATAAATAATTTATAATCTAAAATAGTATTATATTAAGCAACTAAGGAACTACACTAACAAAAACCATGCACCCCATATTAAAAGTCGATATTTGCGAACTAAGTGTATCTGAACGTATACAGCTTGCCGAGGACTTATGGGACAGCATTCTGACTACACCCGATGAAGTTATTCTCAACTATGAGCAAAAACAAGAATTAGATAGACGCTTAGAAATACATCGCCAAAGCCCAAACCAAGGTTTAACCTGGCAATCCGTCAAGGAAAGACTAGGTTTATCTGAATGAACTATTAGTTAATCAAAGCGATCGCTCGTTCTTCTGGTGTTAAATATTTGACTCCTTCTTTGTCATACCAATACAACCAATCCCGCGTAATTCCCTGATAGGTTCCCCATTCATAACCAATTGGTAAACCTATCTCTGATAATCAAACGAAATTTCCTGGTTGCAATACATATTCACTATTTACAAAGCGATAAACTTCTAAAGCTGGTTTTCTCCGGCGTTGGCGATTGTAAACAACATAATACAAAACCTCTATATCCTCTTAGTCTCTTGATTTTGACAACTCATTTAGGATTGCTATAGTTAGAAAAACCTTTAGCTTAACAGAGCAAAAGATAAGCTCGGTAAGAATTTGAATTGCTGTGTTGGGATGTGCAATAAGACACCAGGGGTCTTTCTTGAAAATTGCTATAACTGTGGCTATGGCATTCACGCATTCATACCATAACTCATAAAGAAATCTACCGTATCCCCATCAACAATTAATTACCACTGAGCGCCTAAAGACCACTCCTCCTTGATAGTTACATCTTAAACTGTAGTCTTTGACCAGTGACATAGGCGTAGACTGTCGTAGACATCGTTTGGTAAAATCCACCATGTTCTGCTTGTGCTATCTAGTTTGTACTAAAGTTAACTTTATTCAACCGAGAATTGTTAGTTGACAGTTGATTACTGTTAGTACAAGCAGCAATAACGCTGCTATTAATTCAGCTAGAAGGGTATTGAATAAAACTATGGCGACTAAGGCGATGAATTGTTGTTGATGAGGATGATAACAGATTCGTAAGACAGTATGATGCTCTCTCCTATCTGCCGTTGTAGCTGAATCTAAATGTACATTCTAGAATCAACTTTTGATTCACTAGGGAATAGGGCTGAATTTCTAAAGCACGTTGAAAAGCTCGGATAGCTTGACTATACTCTCCTATTGCTGCATAGCATAAGCCCATACCATGAAGCGCCCCAAAATGTATTGGATTTATCTGTACAACCATCTGACAATCAGCCAGAGATTTTTGATAATCGCCAATACTGTAATAGAGAAAAGCTCGACGATTCCAAGCTTCGGCAAAATCTGGCTGGTCTTTAATTAATGCTGTCAGCGCTATTTCAGCTTCAGCAATTTCACCTGCATCCAGTAACTTTTGACTGCGGTCAATTATTTCCAGCCCATAGATTCCCTTTTGCTGAAACCAGATCCGCCAGATTTTTCTGGTTGCCTTGTCGCGCACTGTGGCATCCGGGTTTTTCAACTCTTCAAGTAAGGAATTGATAAATAAAGAATCCATGAATTTGAGATCAGTGAATATACCTTTGTATTAACTTTCTCACAAAATACATCGATTAAATCATTTTTAAAGTCATCTTTAAATTAATCTTGATTAATTGCTAATTATGAAATTTATGTGTGATTTATTGTGTTCAACAATATGACTAATACCATACTAGATATTTAGAGTCATAAAAATAAAAACTGACTTAGGTAGCTAGCAGCTTTCTTTGGCGACATCAATATACTAGAACTGCAATATGCAGTTAGATAAAGGTTGTTTGCAGGTAGATGGCAAGATTATGAAACCAGGCGGTAATTTGGTTATTACCAAAGCCGCAGTTGAGCCAGTTTGGTATTTACCAGGAATTACTAAGCGCTATGAAATTACACAATCACAGTTGCTTTGCCCGTAAAGAATGTGATGAGCTTCTAAAAATTAATGCCGAATATGTTGTATTAGTTTTTCACAAATTATCTTAGTAGCTAATATACTCTTTAATAGAACCTAAATTTATCTGCTTACTAGCTGCCCCGGAAGGTATAGAGAGTCTTGTGATATACATTACATTCCGATGTAATATTATATGCCTCTGTCATTGATGACCATTTGGATAAACATCGCTAATTAAGTACTGGGTTATGAGATACAGGCACGGTGGGCTACACCTAAGCTTATATAACACAAAATAAGCTGATTAGCTCAATCGAATGACGCTCAAATCCAGTTATTAACCTAACACTGCACAAATCGTAAGTTAACAAATTTTACTTCATTAAATATGGCAATATTCTTAAATAAATACATACTAAATACATCACATTGATACAGTAACTTTATATAAAATGGTGATTATTTTTCTGAGTTATTCCATAATCATCTATAATATTGGATAATTTAATTAATTTTTCGATTAAAACGATAAATATTACATAGTAGGTACTAATGATACAACCGACTATCGCACAATTAGAAACAGAAATATCAAAGCAAATCATCAAATTATATAATCATAGATTAGGAAAATCTCCTAGCCAAATCATTTGTCATTTTTTCGATACTGAAATCGTAATTTCTATAGAAAACTCGGTTACTCAAGCTGAACAAACTTTACTGAAAGGAGGTTATGATACTTTAGCTGAACAAGTACGATTATATTTAGAAAAAATAATTAAACCAGATTTAAAAAATTTGATTGAAGAAATTATTGGTCAACCTGTCCTTTACCTGATGACAAATACAAATTTAATAACAGGTCGTACTGGGATTGTTGTAATTCTCAAAGAATTACCCGAACTTCGTAATCCCGAACCTATTCCCAAGATAAATATTAGGAATTTAGCTGACTGATGTGGCGACTGATTA
Source organism: Nostoc sp. DedQUE07 (assembly GCF_034530975.2). Taxonomy (NCBI): domain Bacteria; kingdom Bacillati; phylum Cyanobacteriota; class Cyanophyceae; order Nostocales; family Nostocaceae; genus Nostoc; species Nostoc sp. DedQUE07. Next base: position 224,069 of record NZ_JAVRCC020000007.1, read on the forward strand.
CCACTTCTAATTGATTAAAATCATAGGGTTTAGTAATGCAATCATCAAAGGCTGTGAGCATTGTGAAGCGCTCGTTTTGTACTGTTGTTATAGGTGTGACTGCAATGATTGGAATGGTAGCAGTTTTTAAGTCATCTTTGAGATTGTCAATGACTCGGTTCGCACTCAAATTAGATAGCTTCATATCTAGCAGAATTAAATTTGGTTGATGAGTTTGTGCCAACATCACAGCCCTCACCCCTTGTTTAGTACAAATACATGAAAAATTTAATATTCCTAGATGAGAATTAAGTAGCTCTAAATCATGTAAACTCTGTTCTACAACCAAAATTAAAGGCTGTTCATTCATAAGCAGTTAGTCCTGTCCAAGAAAAGCTATTCATCAAAACTCCACCCATCAGGAAAACCTGAAAGTCTTTGTTTATAGCAAGTGTTTAATTGAATGTACGAACGACCAACTAAAGTATAAAAATCAATAGCTTAATATATGGTTCATTCGGTTGTCCATCAGTGCTAATTAGGAAATAACATCGTAAAGCAGTCATAACATCAAGCAAATATTAGCATAATTGATGTATGTAATTGCAAGGATTGACCATAAGAGCTGATTCGTAAAGAGAATCTGAAGAGTACTCAAATCCTTGCTAGGTCTGAGTTTCAGCGAATAAGTGCTGTATTGACTGAAATTACTGAAACCTTTATTAAACAAGTTCTTTACTTGAGTTAACAAATTAGCTCTAAAGATCGGTATTTTAACCCTGTTTTGTCACTCTTGGAAAACAATAATCGAAGCAAGATTTTGAAACTTTGATTGAGTCAACCTTTGAGCCTCAAATTAATTAAGTATATTTAACCATCAAGGAACTGACGTGCATAAGCGATCGCCTCTGTTGGAGTTGAAAGTTTCCCTTCAGCTTGTGCTACGCCAATTTCAGTTAGCAGTTGACCGATAATTGGCGAAGCTGGAATATCTAATGTTGTAATCAACTCCTTCCCGCTTACTAAAGGAGTGGGATGAGCGATCGCATCATCAGGGTTAAGGTAGCGGTCGATCAAAGGTGCTAAGATTTGGTAGCCCATTGCTTTAGTTTCCACTGCTGTCTGTAGTGGCTTGTCGCCAGATATTGCCTCTAGCAAATTATTAATTGCTACAGCTAGCACTACCGTAGTCGGGAACACAATATCTGCATCATGAAACAAAAAGTATTGTTCTCGCAACGACATATCAACTACTTGAAATTGCGGTAACAGTTTCAAAGCAGTAGTTACACCTCGGATTTCGGCACGACTATAAGTTAGTTCCTGTAGCTCTATTTCTGCTAATTCTGGATCTGGGTTGACGAGACAAGCAAGTTTGGCAATACCTAGCCAAGTAGTTTTAATACTATCGCGGACATATTCTTGCAGTTGTACGCCTAGTTGTTGCCAATTTTCTGTGAGTAAGGCGGCAGCTGTGTCAACTGCTGCTAGTTTGAGCAAGCTTTCACGGGTGGCATTTTTGAAGAAAGGGGCAAGTAAACCATCTTCCCAAGCCATTGTAATCCAAGGAGTACCTTGAGAATTTGCCAATAGATAGCCAATTTCTACCCTAACTCTTTCGGCTGCAACTTTGCTAAGATGTGATGCCAAAGAACGAATTGCGGCTTGGGTAGCTGGCTCAATAGTAAAACCTAGTTGGGCGGCTTGGCGATAACCTCGCATTAACCGCAAAGGGTCATCTTCTAGGTTCGCAGGTGATACCATTCGCAAAATGCCCTGTTGTAAGTCTAGATAACCTTGCAGAGGATCGATAATTTCTTGTGTATGGGGATTATAAGCGATCGCATTTACCGTAAAGTCCCGTCTGTGCAAATCAACTTCTAAACTATTTCCTTCCTGTTGGGCAAAGTCAGCTGTAGCGTGGGGAAAAACCACACGCGCAATTTGTCGTTCGGCATCGAGTAACACAAAACCAGCTTTGTAATGATGAGCGATCGCTCTGGCTACCTTTACCGCCTTAAATGGTATAACAAAATCTAGATCCAGATATTCACGAGTTCTGCCCAGGATCGCATCTCGGACAGCACCACCTACCATGTAAGCGGGTTGTGGCAAGAATTCCAAGCTAAAAGGCCAATTTTCGGGAGCGAGGGTAGAAGGAATTGATTCGTGCATTGTAATAAAAATCAACCCAGCAACTCATGAATAACAGTTGGGCTTAAGTTAGATTAACAATAAAGGCCCCTGGAGTTGGTTCTATTATGTGTATTTGCGTGAACTGCCACTATGTAGACAGCTGTGTTACCTATCATGCCGTAGAAGGGCAGCACCAACAGCCTCACTTGACTGAAACACCAAATTTTGATCCGAATGAACCTTCTATCAATGTCAACATTCGGACAAAAGATGATGTGATTGAAATGGAATGGGATGTTGTTGGTTGTCTGAGCTTTAAACGGGAAACAGGTAAGTGGTCGAAATTGCGTCCTGGTGAATTAGTGCCGACTTGATAGAAAATGATTGGTGTATGTTACAGCTATTTTCAGCTAAATAGACCACGCGGTAGGGGCGCAAGACTTTGCGCCCCTACAACATATATGGTTAAATACATGATTTCTGCTGTAATGAGATTTTGTCCATCAGCGATCGCGAATTCATGATACAGAAACGAGATGTCAGGAAAGCGATCGTAGAAGATAAAAAAGTCAGCCAAGAGAAAACAGCATGACCAACACACAGCGACTAGACCATGTAGAAGATGAACTCGAAACTGTTAAGCAATTGCTAGTATCTACTGCTAGCTACGCAGAATCAGCAAACAGGCGGCTTGATGAATTGACCATAAAACAAGACCGTACTCAATCTCACCTTGATGAATTGACCATAAAACAAGACCGTACTCAATCTCACCTTGATGAATTGACCATAAAACAAGACCGTACTCAATCTCACCTCGATCAACTAGAGGTACGTATTGATCGGGTAGGGGCAAAGGTTGACCAACTTTCCGATCGGGTTGATAGTTTTATCACTCACACGCAACGCCTATTTACAAAGGCAGGCAGTGAAATAGAGGAAACAAAGGCACGAACTGAGCGATTAGAAGCACTCATGCTAAAGCTTGACCGCAATTTTGAGGAACAAAAATCTCAGTTTCAGGAGTTTCAACTGACTACAGGTGCTGCCTTAGAGCGAATTGACCGAGTTTTGGATTATCTATTGAGACAGCAAGGCGGTAATCTAAATCCCCCATCCTAGCCGCGATCGCTATTAGAAAGTCAACAGCATTGGCTCTCACAAACCTTGTAACAAGACTGTTTGACTGATTATTACTCAGTAGCTTTTCAATTAAGAACCGCTATGTTATATGCTTAAATAAATCACGTTAACTCTATAAAAATAGATATTTTAAGTAACTTTGACAACGGAACTAGAAAACCTTGCAATAAATAAATACGCTTTAGCACTACACACCACCACTCCCGAATTGGGTTTGGCAATTAGTAATTTTGCAGGTGAAACTCGCTTTCAAATTTGGAATCTGGGGCGCGATCTATCTAGCTTAGTGCATCAATATTTAATTGAATTTATCAGACCGCAAACTTGGGAGGATTTGTCTTTTATCGCAGTTGCCAAAGGCCCCGGCGGCTTTACGGGAACTCGCATTGGCGTTGTTACTGCTCGGACTTTAGGGCAACAGTTAGATATTCCTGTATTTGCGATTTCAACTTTGGCTGCGGTAGCTTGGTCACAAGCAAGCAAAAGTCAAAATCCAAAAACTATTGCTGTGGAAATGCCAGCACAACGAGGTCAAATTTTTGCTGCTATTTATCAGTTTCAGCCAGATACTTCTAAACTAAACGTGTGTTTGTCAGATAGAGTGTTGACACCAGAAGCATGGCAGGAAACTTTAGCGAATTGGAACACTAATTATCAGCTAATTCAAGCCCAATCTGGGTTAGCAGCAACGGTGACAAGTATTTTGGAATTAGCTAATCTCGATTGGCAAGAGGGCAAGTGTCCTCATTGGTCAGAGGCTTTGCCATATTATGGGCAGCATCCTGTAGAACTTTAACTGATATGTATCGCAGTGCATAAATCCCAAATCAAAACAGCCACAGCCAAATTGGGAGAGTAACCAGCAATACTATAGCTCCAGCAGCTAAGGCTGTAACTGCCAGATCGCGATCGAGATTGAATGTCTCAGCAATTACCAGTGTGGCAAAAGCTGGAGGCATAGCCATTTGTAGCACGATTATCTTTGCGATCGCCCCAGTTAATCCAAATAGGGGTAAGATGCTACCCAATATCAAAGGAACTAGCAGCATTTTGATTCCTAAGCTTATCCCTACTTGTGGTAAGCTACGCCAAGATTTGAGCAACGCCAGACGCATTCCAATTAATACCAGGGATAAAGCTACACTACTCCAAGCAAATTTTTCTAACCAGAATTCTGCAACTGTGGGAATTGTCACCTGCCGAAACAGCAAGCCAAATCCGAAACCCCACAGAGCAGGATTAATTAAAATCGCCCTAGTAATCTGCCAATGATTCTGGACGCTACCACCAAAACTAGCTGCTAGCAACACACCCAGAGCATAAGTTCCTGGGAATGTACCTAGTAAATCGTAAAATAACGCCCAAGCAAAGTATTGCTTGCCTACCATTGCCAAGGTAATGGGAAAACCAAGATAACCAGTATTACCCAACATTGCGGCTAATATCAAGCTAGCCTGAGTTGATGGTTGGGAAACAGTCTTTTTAAAATAGGCTTGGCCTTTTATCCCTAACCAAGCAAAAAATGCTCCTAGTAAAATAGCTAGGTAAGCGATCGCAGGTGCAATCCAAATTTGCCCTGATAAACTAGATTGACGCAAAAACGATACTATGCTTATGGGTACTCCCACCCAAAAAAGAAACAGTCCTAAACGTGTAGGAACTGTTACAGGTAGTTTGCGTCCCAGGATAAAACCTACCAGGACTAATCCTCCCAGCTTGACGTATAGTTCTAAAAGGTTTGTCAAGATTGCGCCTAAGAACCACAGATGTAAAATGCTACCTGTTACGTCTACTTTTGTCCAGTGCAAAATCTGTTATGGCTATTCCACAAAAACAGGAGTTTACCCTTGAATAAGGCAGGGTTTTCTGGAAAACCGCAAAACTCATCGAATGACTTTGGTGATGATATTCCAGTGGCTGTACGCGATACCCCTGTTGCAACACCTAAAATTTGGTTGCAACCCCGAATTATTTTGATTGGGGGAGTAACGGGATTTGTCTTGCTATCTTTAATTAGCGGTTTGTGGTTTTTCGTGACTGCACCCAAAAAAACCGCCGATTCTCAACCTTTACCAGCTACTTCTGCTCCGGCGACAACCGCAACATCTAATAATTCTAGCGATACTGTGTTAGGGCATTTTCCATACCCAGAAGCCCCTGAGTCAGAACTAGTAACCATCTCCGCAAATAGGGGCATTAGAATGCGAAAAACTGCTGCCCAAAAATTTGAGGAGATGGTAGCAGCAGCCCGGAGTTCAGGTGTAATTGTAGTGCCAATTTCTGGCTTTCGCTCAGTCAAAGACCAAGAGCAGTTGTTTTTTGCTGTCGGTGCCCAGCGAAATCAAACGCCAGCAGAACGAGCCGCCCTCAGCGCCCCTCCTGGTCATAGCGAACATCACACGGGTTATGCAGTGGATGTTGGAGACGGATCGGTACCAGCAACTAATCTTCAAACTAACTTTGACAATACCAAAGCTTATCGGTGGCTGCAAGCTAATGCAGCGCGTTTTGGCTTTGAAATGTCATTTCCCAAAGATAATGCTCAAGGTGTAAGTTATGAGCCTTGGCACTGGCGTTTTGTAGGCGATCGCAATAGTTTAGAAATGTTCTACAAAGCCAGAAACTTGAAACCCGCTAAGTTATCACAATAGGAGCCAAAATAATTCGTAATTCGTAATTCGTAATTCGTAATTATTACCTCTGTTTCTCATAATGGAGGCTGAAGTACTACTTTCTTAAGGGCTGGACAATAATATCCAGCGATTTCTTTAGCGATCGCATCTGGTCGGGAAATTTTATCTAGATTGCAAAGTAACATTACAGTAATTTTGTCATCAATAAAGCGGGTAATGTTACTTGCAAATCCTAAAATTGACCCATTATGACCAACTACTCGGCGATCGCCATAATTAAATACCCACCAACCTAAACCTGCAATGATTTTTGTTTGGCGATGTGGAGATGAGGGAGCAGGAAAGCAGGGGAGCAGAGGGGCAGAAATTCTTCCTAATTCCCAATGCCCAATGCCCAATGCCCCATACCCTACGTTTAATTTCGTCTGCTATTTCCTGGGTTCTCAGGCTGAGGTTTTTGATACTTACCTGGATACTTGCGCTGAAAGTATTCCTCCATAATTTGTAAGATCATGGGCGCAGCAATGCTACCACCACCACCACCGGAATGTTCAGCAAATGCTACGATCGCAACTTCTGGCTGTTCAGCAGGTGCATACGCTCCAAACCAAGCGTGATTTTGCTTAACACGGCCTTTCCACGCTTCAGCAGTGCCACTCTTACCAGCCACTGCGGGAACTGTTGGCTGCTTCAAAGCTTTACCCGTACCTTCAGCTACTACTTTCCGTAGTCCCTGACGGAGAACACTTATAGTTGTCGGCTTCATATTTAAAGATGCTCGCCAGCTTTTTGCTTCTTCATTGTCTTTAAGCAAATGCGGCTGGACTCGATAGCCACCATTAGCGGGCACAGCAAACATGATGGCGACTTGTAAAGGTGTCGTTTGTAAAGCACCTTGACCAATTGACATATTAATGCTGTCGCCTACAGTCCAAGGTATCTTCCAAGTTTTCTGCTTCCATGCCTCATCTGGCACTAAACCCTTTGCTTCTTCGTTGACAAACTCAAAACCAGTTTTTTTACCAAATCCATACTTGCGAGTCCACTCAATTAAAGTTGGGCCGCCGACTCCGCGACCAATTTGATAAAAGAAGGTATCACTACTCCACTGTAATGCTCCGACAAAACCCAATGGCCCGAATCCGGCGTGATTCCATTCGCCAAATCGGGTGCCGCCAAAACTCAAAGAACCGTAAGTTTGCAGGACTGTGCTAGGAGAAAATTTACCTGATTCTAGACCGGCTGTGGTGGTGACAATTTTGAAAGTGCTAGCGGGTGGAAAGGCGCTGAGGGCGCGATTCACCAAGGGATGATCGGCACCTTGGACAAATTCCCAATCTTTTTGGGTGAGTTTCTGCTTTGAGAAAATATTTGGGTCAAAGGTGGGGTGAGATACCATTGCTAAAACGGCACCGTTTTTGGGGTCAAGGGCAACGATCGCACCGTCGCGATCGCCTAAAGCTTTTTCTGCTGTCTTTTGCATATTTAAATCTATGGTCAAGTGCAAATCGTTACCCGGTTTTGCCTGTTTCTCACCCAAAACTCGGAGCGGGCGACCAGCACCATCCACTTCTACTTGCTGACCGCCCCATTCGCCCCGCAGAGTTTTTTCATAAGCTTTTTCAACTCCCATTTGACCAATTACATCACCTAATCTGTAGCCTTCCTGCTTCTTTTCTTTTAACTGACTGCCGGTCAGTTCTCGCGTATAACCTAATACATGGGCTAATTCTTTGGCGTGGGGGTAGTAACGAACGGCTTCTGTATGGATTTCTACATCTTTAAGTTCAGTTTGATACTCTTTCAATGCTGTGATTTGCGCTTCGTTTAAGTCACGAGCAATTCGGATGAGTGAAGAAGAGTTAGCACCTGCCTCTTCTAGTTTCTTTTCCATCTCTTCTTGGGGAACGTCGAGAATTTGAGATAGACGCGCTCCCACTAATGACCACGCTGGCTTGGTATGTGCCATCGGCCACAAATATACAGAGCGAGGATAGCGAGTACTGGCTAAAAGTTTGCCGTTGCGGTCAAAGATATTGCCTCGTTCTGGTTGTTTGGGGATCATCCGAATTCGATTTGACTCGGCTCGTTTTCGATGGCTTGCTCCTTCAGTAATTTGCAAATATGCCAAGCGAATGCTGATTCCTGTCAGCATCAATAGAGTAAATATAATTAAAAATATCGGCTGGAAACTTTGTCCAACAGTACGTGTATTTTTTTGTCCGCCAAGTGGAGATGGTTTGAGGTAAGTCATAAGGAAAAGAGGATTGCAAAATTAAGATTATCTGTAAATAACTCTGCTAAATTCTTAGCAGGTATTTAAGGGCTAACTAATTGGCAGTAATTAATTGTTTTCAATTGATACCATAAGCTCATCTCTTCTATATGTCTCGACCAAAAGCTTCTTAAATTTTGAACTTTGCACACTAGTGGTCTATCGCATTAATTTTGATGAGTTTGTAGTAAGCACAAAGCGTGTTTAAAAATCTATGACTAAAGTTAAAGTCGTTACTACGAACTTGTTCACCCTTCAAAACTAATGGGATAGACTAGAAAATCTGACGCTGTATACCTGTTTGACTTTTGCTTTGCAGAACTAATCTCCAGTGCTATGTCCTGAACTTTGAGTTTTAGCTTCTGATGGGTCAGGCTGAGGTTTTTGATACTTACCTGGATATTTGTGCTGAAAATAAGCTTCTAGTACTTGTAAAACCATCGGCCCGCAAATAGTACCACCATGTTCGCCAGTATTTTCCCCAAAGGCCACAACCACAATTTCTGGCTTATTACTGGGCGCATAAGCACCAAACCATGTATGATTTGGGCGACCAACACCAGCTTCAGCTGTGCCACTCTTCCCAGACGCTGGGGCAATTGTCGGCACGTCTAAGCGCTTACCAGTGCCTTCACTCACCACCTTTCGCAGTCCGTCGCGGAGAACTTTAATAGTTGTCGGCTTCATATTTAAAGATTCTCGCCAACTTTTTGCTTCTTCGTTATCTTTAAGCAAATGCGGTTGAACTCGATACCCACCGTTAGCAGGGACAGAAAACATAATCGCCGATTGTAGAGGTGTGACTTGCAAAGCGCCTTGACCAATTGACATATTAATGGTGTCGCCAACAGTCCAAGGCATTTTGAAAACTTTCCGCTTCCATGTTTCATCTGGAACTAAGCCTACTGATTCTTCATCACGAAATTCAATACCAGTTCTTTGACCAAACCCGTATTTACGGCTCCATTTGATTAGAGTTGGGCCGCCAACTTTTCTGCCAACTTGATAGAAGAAAGTATCGCTACTCATAGCGATCGCTCTGGGAAATCCCAATGGCCCGAATCCGGCGTGGTTCCACTCACCAAATGTCACCCCACCCACGGTAAGAGAACCAAAGGTTTGTAGTATTGAGTCAGGAGAAAATTCACCTGATTCGAGTCCAGCTGTCGTAGTCACAACTTTAAAAGTACTGGCGGGTGGAAAGGCGCTCAGAGCGCGATTAACCAAGGGATGATCTTTACCTTGGACACTTTCCCAATCTTTTTGAGAAAGTTTTTGTTTGGAAAAGATATTTGGGTCAAAGGTGGGGTAAGATACCAACGCTAAAACAGCACCATTATTTGGATCGAGTGCTGCGATCGCACCTCGGTGATTTCCCAAAGCTTTTTCGGCTGCCTTTTGCACATCCAAATCTATGGTCAGGTGCAAATCATTACCAGCTTTTGCCTGTTTCTCTCCTATAACCCGGATTGGTCTACCCGCACCATCCACTTCTACCTGCTGACCGCCCCATTCACCCCGTAGAGCTTTCTCATAAGCCTTTTCCACACCCATCTGACCGATGACATCTCCCAGTCGATAGCCTAACTCCTTTTTGCCCTTTAACTGGTCGGCGGTCAACTCTCGTGTATAACCTAGTACGTGCGCTAATTCTTTGCCGTGGGGATAATAACGTACAGAATCTGTATTAATTTCCACTTCTGGGAGTTCATTTTTATACTCCTTTAATGCCGTAATTTCTGCTTCATTTAAATCGCGAGCAACCCGGATGAGTGAAGAAGAATTAGCACCAGCTTGTTCTAATTTTTTTTCCATCTCATCTTGGGGAATGTTAAGAATTTGCGCTAGACGCGGGCCGACTACAGACCAGGAAGGCTTAGTATGCGCCATCGGCCACAAATACACAGAGCTAGGATAGCGAGTACTAGCTAAAAGTTTGCCATTCCGGTCAAAAATATTGCCCCGTTCTGGTTGTTTGGGAATCATCCGAATTCGGTTTGCTTCAGCTCGTTCTCGGAGTTTTGGCCCATCAACTATTTGCAAGTAAGCCAAACGAGCCTCAATCCCACTGGTCATTAATAGGGTAAATACGATTAAAAATATTGATTGGAAACCACGTCCAACTGTACGTGTATCTTTTTTACTGCCAAGTGATGGGAATAAGGACATAAGTATTAATTCAAAATTCAAAATTCAAAACTCAAAATGAATAAATGCAATTCTAGCCAGCCTTTTAGCAATTGCTAAGATGCAATTTTAAGACTTGTTAACTTAATTACAGATTATTTAAATTAGAAGCTTAGTATATAAGTTTACCATTGCCTTAATTTTTTACTGAGTCTGAAATAATCGGACGAGTATATTCTTGAACAATTGTTTTTGGCGGATACAATAAACCAAAGTGTCAAATATAGTCTGCCCAAAAGACTAGAGCAATTGACAAAATCACTTAAGATCGCGGCATTCTACTGAGGATTATGGCTCAAATCGTCATGCAAAATCAGAGGGGGATAACAAGTTTTCAGCCACTTGATGTTGAACTGCGTAACGTCTTCAAGTTTTTTAACCAAGAACCAGCAGTAAATGGCATTGATTTGGATGTCAGACAAGGAGAATTTTTTAGTATTTTAGGCCCCTCCGGTTGTGGTAAAACAACAACACTGCGCTTAATTGCTGGGTTTGAAATTGCTGACGCTGGTAAGGTGTTTATTCAGGGTCAGTCCATGACTAATGTGCCCCCTTACCGCCGACCCGTCAATACTGTATTTCAAAGTTACGCTTTATTTAACCACCTGAATGTCTGGAATAACATCGCTTTTGGACTGCGGTTAAAAAAAATACCCAAATCGAAAATTGAAGCTAGAGTCCAAGAAGCTTTAAAACTGGTGAAAATGGAAAGTTTGCGATCGCGCTTTCCCAATCAACTTTCTGGTGGTCAACAGCAGCGAGTCGCTTTAGCAAGGGCCCTAGTCAACCGTCCCACCGTGGTACTACTGGATGAACCTTTAGGGGCGTTAGATTTCAAACTACGTAAAGAAATGCAGGTTGAGTTATCAAATTTACACAAAGACTTGGGGTTAACCTTTGTGATGGTGACACACGACCAAGAAGAAGCATTGTCTTTGAGCGATCGCATTGCCGTAATGAATCAAGGCAAAATTGAACAAATTGGCACTCCCAGCCAAATTTACGAACGTCCCTGTACATCCTTTGTTGCTGATTTTATTGGTGATACTAATTTATTCAGCGGTGAAATCGTCGCGGTAGACTCCTCTAATATTAAAATCTCCACAAAAATGGGACTCTCAATTGTTATTAGCCGCGCTGAGAATACACCAACTGAATTATCACAAGCTGTAGTAGTGAGTGTGCGTCCAGAAAAAATACAGCTTTCGCTTTATCCACCTAATTTGCCAGTTAACTGCTTTGAAGGACGGCTGGTTAACGTTATGTATTTGGGCACACACGTTAATTATGTTATGGAGTTAACAAATGGCATTAGCATTAATGTGTTGCAACCTAATACTTTGGGCACTTTACCAGACCGCGACACACTTATTTACGCCTGGTGGGCAGAAACTGATTGTTTAGCTATTAGTCAATAGTTACAATAATTCGTAAAGGGGCTTGAAAGCCGAATGAATTAATTATTAATTTTGTCCGTAATTACGAATTACGAATTACGAACTACGAATTATTTGGTCAATGCTGAATTGGAATTGTAATTACAAACTCCGTTCCTGCTGCTGGTGATGAATAACATTCCAGTTTGCCGCCATGTGTTTCTGTAATGATTTGATAACTGATAGACATTCCCATACCTGTGCCCTTACCCACAGGCTTGGTGGTGAAAAACGGATTAAAAACTTGTTGTTGAATCTGTTCTGACATACCTATTCCATTATCAGCGATCGCAATTTTTACCCAACCGGAATCTATCACTGATGTCCGAATGGCGATCGTGGGAGTTAACAACCCAGATGTGAAATTGTCTATTCTTAATTGTGCATTCTCAATTGTCCATTCTTCTAAAGCATCAATGGCATTCGCTAATATATTCATAAATACCTGATTGAGCTGTCGACCATAGCATTCCACTAAAGGTAATGTGCCGTAGTCTTTGATGACTTGAATGGCTGGAAGCTTTGTTGTTTCTTGGAAGCGATGTTGCAACACCATTAGAGTACTATCGATGCTTTCATGAATATCCACTGCTTTAAACTCGGCTTCATCTATGCGTGAGAAGGTTCGTAACGACAGCACAATCTGACGGATGCGCTGAGTACCAACTTTCATCGAACTCAATATTCTTGGTACATCTTTTTGGATGTACTCTAGGTCAATTTCCTCACACAAAGCCTGAAATTCCGACTTATTACCAGATTGCTGCTGATGGTGAATTATTCGCAACAGGTCTTGAGTATATTCCTCTATATAGGTGAGATTACCGTGAATAAAATTAACGGGGTTGTTGATTTCGTGGGCAACTCCAGCCACAAGTTGACCCAAACTAGACATTTTTTCTGCTTGAATCATTTGTGCTTGAGTTTGTCTGAGTTCTTGAAGAGTTTGTGCTAAATTTTCCGTTTGTTGTCGCAGTTGGTCTTCCATCTGTTTGCGTTCACTGATATCCCTGGCGACACAAACAACGGTGTTTTCAGTCATTCTGGCAATATTCGCCTCAAACCAAACCTCTTGCTCGCCTATAGGCAAGCTATATTCTACCTTCACAGTTTTTTGAGTTAAGAGTGCTTGTTGAATAGAGTTGAGAAAATAGTCGGCACAAGCAGAGGATAAAACCTCATGTATTTTTGTGCCCAGCAGTTCCGCAGGAGGTTGGTAGAGTAAGGGCGCACCACTAGGAGCAATTTTTAAGTATCTTCCTTCGGCATCCAAGACAAGAATCACATCCTGCATAGCGTTGAACAAAGCGAGCAATTCTGCTTGCGAGGCTTTGATTAATTCTTCAGCTTGTTTGCGACTGCTGATATCGCTAATAGCGCCATGAAGACCAATAATTTCACCATCTGAATCGAAAATTGGCGAAGCCACTGACCTCATCCAGCACCAATTTCCATCCTTTTTTTGGTGGCGAAATTCTATTGCGATTCGCTGCCCCTTGGTTTCCACCATTTCTTGAATTTTTCTCTGGGCTAGGGGAAAATCATCAGGATGAAGCAGGGGGGCAAAGGGTTGACCAAGTAGGTCTGAAGGTTCCCATCCTAAAACATTTTTATATTGTGGTGAGACATAAGTAAAAAGACCTTCCACTGACATAGAAAAAATCAGGTCGCTGATATTTTCCACGAGTTGGCGATACTTAGCCTCACTCTCAGCCAAAGCAGTTGCCGCCGCTTGATGATGCCGTCCGCTAATTTTATTTGCTGATTCTACAAAGGTAGAATTATCTGCCAATTTCGACTGTAGTTCTATCAGTTGTAAATCCTGTGGGACTTCATCAGTAACTAATTCCCAAATTTGATGTTGTTCGGCTAACAGTGTAGTTGAAGAAAGGTTTTGCAATGCTTCTAGCTGTTGCAGTAATTGGGCATTTTGCTGACGTAAAAACAATATCTCTTTATTGATTTTTTCAGTACACATATTCAACTCCGATTCAGTTTACTTAGAGCCAGTCCTGAGTTAGGCAGGACTTATACCAATTCAAAATTCAAAATTAAGAAAGTGAAAATTAGCATAGGTTTTATGGTTTGCATCTGTATCATATTTTTTGTAAATTGGTATTACGTAAAAATTGCTAAAAGCTTAATTTATCCAACTGCCTTTTCTTCCAGAGGCTTCCGCTAAGGTAAAGCGTCTCAGAAAATGCCTTTTCTGCATGAACGTTACGCGATCGCCTGCAAGTAGGGTGACAGAATCTTCTTAGCTAAAGTTGATCTACTCAGTACTGTTTATTGCCGCACTGGAATTGCAATTATAAACTCTGTACCTTTTCCTGGGAAGGAGTTACAGTGTATTGAACCCCCGTGTTTTTCCACAACAATTTGACGGGCGATCGCCAACCCTAATCCCGTACCTTTCCCCACGGATTTCGTAGTAAATAAATTGTCAAAAATATTTTGTTTTATCTCTTCACTCATCCCCTTGCCATTATCAGCAATTGCTATTTTTACATAGTTATTTTCGATTGAAGTGGTAACTGTAATTCGGTTGGGATTAGCTTTGACATTTTGAAGATTGCGCCCGGTATTCGATTCATCTAATGCATCAATGGCATTGGCTAAAATATTCATAAACACCTGATTTAATTGCCCAGGAAAGCATTCAACTTGAGGTAGATTACCGTAGTTAGTGACAACTTCAATTGCGGGACGTAGTTCATTTGCTTTGAGACGATGCTTGAGAATGAGAATAGTACTATCGATACCTTCGTGGATATTAAACGGCACTTTGTAATCGCGATCGGCACGAGAAAAAGTGCGTAAACTGGTGCTAATATTTTTCAGTCTGTCGCACGCCATTGTCATGGAATCAAGCATTTTGGACAAGTCTTGTAAACTATATTCCAAGTCAATTTCTTCGGCATGGTCTTCGATTTCTTCACTCTTATCAGGTAAAGTTTCTTGATAGAGTTTTAAGTGGTCAACAATATCAGTAAACGTTGGTTTAGCTTGTTTGAGACTGGCAGAAATAAAACCGAGAGGATTATTCATTTCGTGAGCGACACCAGCAACTAAGTTACCCAAAGCAGACATTTTCTCACTTTGGATAATTTGTAATTGGGCTTGTTGCAAACCAAGTTCGGCGATTTTGCGATCGCTGATATCTAAAAACAATCCATCCCAAACCAATGAGCCATCCGGGCGCTGTTCAACTCTAGATTCGCCGTGAAGCCATTTGACGATTCCTGACGGAGTGACGATTCGCCCCTCCCACCACCAGGAAGATCGAGCTTGAACGGTGTCAGTGTAAGTTTGCAGGTAAGAAGCCACATCATCTGGATGTATCATTTTGTCGAGAAAATCGGGATCGGCAGCAGCTTTTTCTGGGGTAATTTCGTACAAATTGTAACAGTCGGCACTGATGTAGTTTAACGAGAGGATGCCATCAGCACTCATCTGGTATTGACAAACCACCCCAGGCACATTGTCTACTAAGTTGTGGAAGCGAGACTGGGCCGTCTTCAACTCCGACAGCGATTCTAAGGAACGTTCGTAAAGTTGGGCATTTTCCAAGGAAATGGCGGCTTGAGTGCAGAGTAAGTTGAGCAGTTCGACGCGTTCGCCCTTGGCGTTGGCGGAGCCATCGCTTGTAAACGCCCCTGTGACTAAACTGTTTTCCAGATACAAAATCCCCATCAACTTGCCTTGATGCAAAATCGGGCTACACAAAATACTCTTGGGCTGCTGGCGTATGATATAGGGGTCGTTGGCTAAGGTGGAATCTGCTGTTGCATCCAGCAGGACAATAGTCTGACTGTTGTGCAAGACTTTGTAAATGAGCTTTTGGGGAATATCCTGACTCTCTTCCACAGGAATTTTCTGCAACACCACTGGTTCTGTTCCCAAAGTCATTGACCCTTTAATCAACAGGTGACTGTCTCGCAACAGCATTAACACGCATTTATCAGCCCCGGCATTTTCGATGACGAT